>NZ_JBHUSC010000001.1:0-230507 GCF_042673805.1 Streptomyces sp. NPDC057010
CGTACTTCTGCGGATCCCGGCCCGGCGGTCCTTCGCGCGGCAGCGGTCAGAGCCTGAGGTGTACGAAGTGCCGGCCCGCCGCCCGCCAGGTGTCGTGCGGGGTCCAGCCCGCGGCCTTCGCCTCGGTGTGGAGGGCGCGGGTGCCGAGGCGGGCCCACCAGAAGGACGCCCCACGGCCCCCGCTGCCGTCCTCGACGTACACCTCCACGCGTTCGTCGACATCGGCGGTGGCCACCTCGACCAGCAGGGAGCCGCCGGGTGCGGTCAGTTCGGCGGCCCGGCGCAGCAGGACGGCCGGGTTGCCGCCGATGCCGATGTTGCCGTCGATGAGGAGGACGGTGCCCCAGCCGCCTTCGCCCGGCAGCGGGTCGAACACCGACCGGCACAGGGCGCTGCCGCCCGCCCGCACGGTACGGGACACCGCCTCGGGGGTGACGTCCACACCGAGCGCCACGCGTCCGAGGCGGGCGAGGGCGGCGACCAGACGGCCCGGTCCGCAGCCGATGTCGAGGACGGGCCCGGTACAGCGGGCCAGGACGGTGCCGTCGGCCGCGTCGGGCTCGGCGCACCACCGCTCGACTTCGAGGGGCAGCAGCCAGCCGTCGTGGCGGCGGAGGTAGAGGGGGCCCTGGCCGGCGCGCACCGCGTCGGCGTACGGGTCGGCCTGCCAGGCGCGCGTGGCCGGTCCGGTGAGCTGGGCGGTCATCGCGTCACCGCGCACAGGCCGGAGTGCAGGGCGGCGAAGCGCGTCCGCGGTGCGGCCGCGGCGACCCGTTCGGCGTCGGCGGGGGTGTCCACGTCGCACAGACCGGGCAGGTCCCGTACGGCCAGCCCCGCGTCGGTGAGGCGCCGCCGCTGGACCTCGCCGGTGTGGGCCACGGACATGGGCACGCCGAGCAGCAGCGCCGGGTCGGGGTCGGCCAGGCCGAGCGCCCAGAACCCTCCGTCGTCTGCGGGCCCGAACCAGGCGTCCGCCTCGGTGAAGTCGAGCCCGAGCGCGAGGAGGCCGGGGGTGACCTGCGGGGTGTCCATGCCGACGAGCAGGGCCGGCCCGTCGGCCAGGGCGAAGGCGTCGGCCAGCCGCGCGTCCAGGCCGCCCGTGCCCTGCGGGACGACCTCGATGCCGTCCGGGACCCAGGGTCCCGGACGTCCGTCGAGGACCAGGACGCGGCGCCGCGCCGGCGTGGCGAGGACGGCGGCGAGGGTGTCCTGGAGCGAGGCGAGGGCCAGGTCGGCTGCCTGCTGCGGGGTGAACGCCGTGGTCAGCCGGGTTTTCACACGGCCCGCGACGGGGGCCTTGGCGATGACGAGGAGGGTGCTCATGCGGAGATCCCCTCGGCCGGTGTGGATCGGGCCCCCGGAGGCTCGGCCAGCACGCGGCGCATGTCCCGCACCGCGTGCCAGGTGCCCAGCCAGGTTCCGGTGACCTTGGACTTCCCCGACCGGGGCAGGTACGGGATGTCCGTCTCGGCCACCCGCCACCCCGCGTCGGCGGCCCGTACGACCATCTGGAGCGGGTATCCGCTGCGCCGGTCGGTCAGCTCCAGCCCGAGCAGCGCCTCGCGGCGCGCGACCCGCATCGGCCCGAGGTCGTGCAGCCGCAAGCCGGTACGACGGCGCAGCATCCGGGCCAGGGCGAAGTTCCCGGCCCGCGCGTGCGCCGGCCAGACGCCGTGCTGCTGCGGGCGGCGCCGGCCGAGCAGCAGGTCCGTCTCGCCGGCCGCGACCCGTTCGGCCATCGGGGCCAGCAGGCCGGGGTCCATGGAAGCGTCGCAGTCGCAGAAGCAGACCAGGTCGGCGCGCGCGGCGAGCAGCCCGGCGTGGCAGGCGGCGCCGAAGCCACGCCGGGACTCGTGCACGACGGTGGCGCCGAGGCCGCGGGCGATGTCCGCAGAGCCGTCGGTGGAGCCGTTGTCGACGACGATGGCCCGCCAACCGGCCGGCACCCGCGCCAATACCCAGGGCAGCGCCTCCGCCTCGTCGAGGCACGGCAGTACGAGGTCCGCGCGGGGCGGACGGCAATCAGAAGAAGTCACCCTCGACACCGTAGGAACCGGACGGCGGAGAAAGGGGCCCGAAGACCTTACGAAACGCGGACAGCGCGTCGCATGGCGGCAGGCCCGGGTCCACTCGGGGGCGGTGCGCTGTCACCCTGGAGTCATGGCATCGAGCAACGAGATCGACCGCGGCCCCGCCTCCGGCGACGTCACGGGCCGCGTCCTGGTGGTGGACGACGACCCGACCGTCTCGGAGGTCGTGGCCGGCTACCTGGAGCGGGCCGGGTTCACCGTGCACCGGGCCGCGGACGGGCCCGCCGCGCTGGAAGCCGCCGCCCGGCACCGGCCCGACCTCGTCGTCCTCGACCTGATGCTGCCCGGCATGGACGGCCTGGAGGTCTGCCGCCGGCTGCGGGCCCGGGCGGACGGGAGGCCTTCCCTGCCCGTGGTCATGCTCACCGCGCGAGGCGACGAAGACGACCGGATCCTGGGCCTGGAGGTGGGGGCGGACGACTACGTGACGAAGCCCTTCAGCCCGCGCGAGCTGGTCCTGCGCGTGCGGTCGGTGCTGCGCAGGGCGGCCTCCACGGCCCCCGCCACCGAGCCCCGGCTCGCGGCGGCCGGCCTGGCGGTGGACCCCGCCGCCCGCCGGGTGACGAGGGACGGAGAGGAGCTTCCCCTCACCCTGCGGGAGTTCGACCTCCTCGCCTACTTCCTCCGGCATCCCGGGCAGGTCTGTGACCGGGAACGGCTGATGCGCGAGGTCTGGGGCTGGGACTTCGGCGACCTGTCCACCGTCACCGTCCACGTCCGCAGGCTACGGAGCAAGATCGAGAAGGATCCGGCCGATCCGCAGCTGATCCGGACCGTATGGGGCGCCGGATACCGCTTCGAGGCGGGCCCGTACCGGTCCGACCGGGCGGAGGGCGGCCGTGCGTGACCTGCTGCTGATCGCCCTGTACGCCTTCCTCGGCGCGGCGGCCGCCGGGCTGCTCGGCGCCGTCGCGCTGCGGATACTGCGACGGCGGAGCGTCGCCGTGTCCCTCGCGGTCGTCGCCGCCGTCGCCGTCTCCGCGATGCTCGCCGGGACCCTGTCCGTGGCCTGGGCGATGTTCCTGTCCTCCCACGACCTCGCCGTGGTGACCACCGTCGTCGCGATGGCCGCCGCCGTGTCGCTGGGCACGGCGCTGCTGCTGGGGCGACAGATGGTGTTGCGCTGCCGGGAACTCGTCGGCGCGGCACGCGACTTCGGGGAAGACGGCACCTTCGCGGCTCCCGTGGTTCCCGCCCCCGCCGAACTCGCGGCCCTGAGCCGTGAACTGGCCCTCACCAGCGAACGCCTCGCGGCCTCACGCGAACGCGAGCGGGCGCTGGAGACCTCCAGGCGCGAGCTCGTCGCATGGATCTCGCACGACCTGCGCACTCCGCTGGCGGGGCTGCGCGCGATGTCGGAGGCGCTGGAGGACGGCGTGGTGGCCGATCCGGCCCGTTACCACCAGCAGATGCGGGCCGAGGTGGAACGCCTCAACTCCATGGTCACCGACCTGTTCGAGCTGTCCCGCATCCATGCGGGCGCACTCTCCCTCAGCCCGACCAGGATGTCCCTCTACGACCTGGTCGGCGATGCGCTCGCGGGTGCGGACGCCCTGGCCCGCGAGCACGGGGTGCGCCTGGCCGGCGGGGGCGTGGCCCCGCTGCCGGTGGAGGTCGACGGCAAGGAGATGACCCGGGTGCTGTCCAACCTGCTGGTCAACGCCATCCGCCACACCCCGGCCGACGGCACCGTCGCGATCGCCGCCGAACGCCGCGCCGACGCGGTGGTGCTGTCGGTCACCGATGCCTGCGGCGGCATCCCGGAGGAGGACCTGCCCCGCGTCTTCGATACGGGCTGGCGGGGGTCCCAGGCGCGTACGCCTCCCTCGGGCGCGGGCCTGGGCCTGGCCATCGTCCGCGGCATCGTCGAGGCCCACTCCGGCCACGCCGACGTCCACAACGTGCCGGGCGGCTGCCGCTTCGAACTGACCCTCCCGGCCCCCGCGTAGGCCGCACCGCCCGGAACGGCCCGCAGCGCGGCCTCAGCCGACGGCACCCGCCGACGCGCGCTGACCGGAGCGGGCGAACTCGGCCATCCCGTCGGCGAAGGACACTTCCGGACGCCAGCCCAGTTCGTCGCGCAGCCGGGCGGAGTCGGCGGTGATGTGCCGTACGTCGCCGAGGCGGAACTCGCGCGTGACCACCGGCGCCGGTCCGCCGTGCGCCGAGGCGAGTGCGGACGCCATCTCGCCGACCGTGTGCGGTTCCCCGCTGCCCGTGTTGTACGCGCTCAGCCGCCCGGGGGACATGCCGGCGACCGCCTCCAGCGCCACCACGTTCGCCGAGGCCACATCCGCGACGTGGACGAAGTCCCGCCGCTGCGCACCGTCCTCGAAGACCCGGGGAGCCTCGCCCCTGGCCAGCGCGGACCGGAAGAACGACGCCACCCCGGCGTAGGGGGTGTCGCGCGGCATCCCCGGCCCGTACACGTTGTGGTAGCGCAGCGACACCGCACGGCCCTCCGCGCAGCGGGCCCAGGAGGCCGCCAGGTGTTCCTGGGCCAGCTTCGTCGTCGCGTAGACGTTCCGCGGATCCGTCGGCGCGTCCTCGCCGACCAGGCCAGGCGACAGCTCGGCCCCGCAGTCGGGGCAGCGGGGCTCGAAGCACCCGGCGGTCAGGTCCTCGGTCCGCCGCGGGCCGGGGCGGACCGTTCCGTGCCGCTCACAGGTGTAGCGGCCCTCTCCGTAGACCACCATCGACCCGGCGAGCACGAGTTCCCGGACCCCGGCGTGCGCCATTTCCGCGAGCAGCACCGCCGTCCCGAGGTCGTTGCAGCCGACGTACTCGGGAGCGTCGGCGAAGTCCTTTCCGAGACCGACCATCGCGGCTTGGTGGCACACCGCGTCCACTCCGCGCAGCGCCACCCGGACCGCGCCGGCGTCCCGTACGTCGGCCCGGACGAATTCCGCGTCCGGCAGCGGTGGCGCGTCGGGGTGGGCGGCGGGCAGCAGGGCGTCGAGGACGATGGGCTCGTGCCCGCGGTCCTTGAGGGCGGTGACGATGTGGGAGCCGATGAACCCGGCTCCTCCGGTGACGAGTACGCGCATGTCCAGGACGCTACGCAGTGCCGAGCGTCGGGGCGGTCTCCCACGCGCGCACGTAAGACTTCCGTCATACGGCGGCGGCGGCGGGGCCCGCGAGAGCACCTCCACCCGCCGGATCGTGCTGGGCCGGCTTCGGGCTGGCGTGTCACGGGAGGTCTGTGGCTTCGGTGCGGCATGTTCTCCTCGGCGGGGATGTCCGGTAGTCCCTGGCATGCGGGAGCTGTGGAGGTATCGCGTGGATGCGGATGGCAGGGGGCCGGGCGGCTCCGACGACGCGCCGCGGCCCTCGCCCGAGGAGCAGAGGCCACCGGACCGGCCCGCACCTCGCGAGGGCGGTGCACCGGCCGCACCTCCCGGCCCTTCGCGTCCGGAACCGGGCGCGGGTCGATCCACCCCGGCGTCGTCGGCACGACTTCGGGCGGCCCTGGCATCCGCCCGGTCGGCAGGGTCGCCGCCGGGCCCGTCGCGTCCCGAGTTCTGGCGCAGCCCTCTGCGGGGGCCGTGGCTGACGGCGGTGTTCGGGCTGGTCCTGCTGGTCGGCATCACCGTCCTGTTCGGGACGGGCCTGCTGTCGTACGCCGCGTACAACCCGGATCTGGCGGCGGTGAACGACCAGACGCCGGACAAGGGGTGGCTCGGCTTCTACCTGTTCTCCTGGCCGACGTCCCCGTACTGGCTCTACCGGGTCACCCAGGGGGTGCACGTCACGCTCGGGGTCGTGCTGGTGCCGGTGCTCCTGGCGAAGCTGTGGTCGGTGATCCCGAAGCTGTTCGAGTGGCCTCCGGTACGGTCGGTCGCCCATGGCATCGAGCGATTGTCCCTGCTCCTGCTGGTGGGCGGTGCGGGGTTCGAGTTCGTCACCGGCATCCTCAACGTGCAGCTGCACTACGTCTTCCCGGGCTCCTTCTACACACTGCACTTCTACGGGGCCTGGGTGTTCATCGGTGCCTTCGTGGTGCATGTGGTCTTCCGCCTGCCGAGGGCCCTGCACGCGGTCGGGATCCGGCCGGGGGAGCCGGCGGCCGGTGCGCAGGAGGCGGCCGGGCTGGTCTCGCCCCGTCCGGCGGCGCCGACGATCTCCCGCCGGGGTGCGCTTGGCATGGTCGGGCTGGGGTCGCTGGCGCTGCTCGTGGTGACCGCCGGGCAGAGCGTGGGCGGCTGGTTCCGGCAGACGGCACTGCTCGCCCCGCACGGGCAGGAGCCCGGCTCCGGACCGAACGGCTTCCAGATCAACAAGACGGCCGCCTCGGTCGGTATCCGGCCCAGCGACATCGGCCCCGCCTGGCGGCTGACCGTACGCGGTGCCGGCCGGCAGGTCGACCTGACCTACGACCAGCTGCTGGCCCTGCCCCAGAGCGAGTCGTCCCTGCCCATCGCCTGCGTGGAGGGCTGGTCGACCCCCGACCAGCACTGGAGCGGGGTCCGCCTCACCGAGCTGGCCGCTCTCGTCGGCCTCGGCACGGACACCCCGCGGGTGCTGGTGGAGTCGGTGCAGCGCGGCGGGTCGTTCAGCTCCGTGGTCCTGCGCGACAACCAGGCCCGTGACGCCCGCTCGCTCCTCGCCGTGCGCGTCAACGGGGCCGTCCTCTCCCACGACCACGGGTACCCGGCCCGCGTGATGGTTCCCGGCGCCCCCGGTGTCCACAACACCAAGTGGGTCACCCGCCTCACCTTCGGAGAGCCGGCATGAAGTTCCACCTCCCGGACGCGGGCACGGTCGCCTTCCGCCGCCGCTACGGCGCCTCCCCGCTCCACCTGCTCCTGGTCCTCGCCTCCTTCACCCTCGCCGTCTATGCCGGCGTGAGACTGCTCAAGGGAGACGGAGTCGCAGTGGCCCTGTGGTTCGTCGGCGCGGCACTCCTGCACGATCTGGTGCTGCTGCCGCTGTACTCGGTGACGGACCGGGCGGCGCAGGCGCTCTTCGGTCCGGCCGCGGATGAGGGGAGCCCCGTGGCGCGGGTGAGCGTCAACCACGTCCGCGTGCCGGGCTTCGTCGCCGGAGTCCTGCTGCTGGTCTGGTGGCCGCTGGTCTTCCGACAGGTGGGTCACTTCACCGCGTCCACTGGCCTTCCCGCGGACGGGTTCCTGGCACGGTGGCTGCTGATCACCGCCGGTCTGTTCGCCGCCTCGGCCGCCATCCTTCTCGTACGCATGTGGCGTGGGTCGAAGGCGAGCAGGCGGGCCGCACGGGCTCGGGTGCGGGCGCGCGGGGCCGCGAAGTGAGGGTGATGTTCGCGTACCACTCGGGTGCCTGCGTGGGGTCGGCCGGGCGCGTATCCCCTGCTCGGCAAGGCTCGCCGGACATCAAAAAGTGCGTGCTGCCTTAGCCTGGAAGGAGAGGAAGCTCCCGGGGTCCGGACATCTGCCTGTGGAGTGGGTCGACCATGGAGACTCGCACCGCACAAAAGGTCGGCGGGGCGTCTCGTGCCGCCGTCGCCGAGGGCAGAAGCGCGTCGCTTCCTGGTGTGTTCGCTCTCCCCCCCCGCGCGTTCTCCACCGGCAGCTCTCGATGCCGGCGTCGTCCGTGCGGTCGGGCGACGACACATCGTGGAACGATTGGGAGCCGTCATGACGTGGAGTATCTCCGGAAATTACTTGGCTGGTTGCTCGTGCGCGGTGGTGTGCGGCTGCGCCGTTGACGCGAAGCCGCACGACCCGCAGGGGCGTGAGGAGTGCCTCGGGTGTGCCGCCTTCCATGTGGAAGAAGGGCGCTTGGACGATGTCAATCTGTCCGGGGTGGACTTCGTCCTCTACAACTACTTCCCCTCCAACCTGACCTCCGGCAACTGGAAGGTCGCCCTCGTCATCGACGAGGGGGCGACTGACGAACAGACCGACGCTCTGGAGCGCATCGTGTCCGGGCGCGAAGGCGGTGCCTTCGGTGAACTCTCGCAGTTCTACGGCGAGTACCTGGGCCTGGAGCGCGCGAGCGTCTCGCTGTCCGACGGAGAGACGCCGCGGCTGAGCGTCGGCGGGAAGACCGAGCTGGAATTCGAACCCCTCAGGGGGCCGGATGGCGGCCCCACGACGATGAAGAACGCGATGTTCGGGTTCTCCCCGGAATTCACGCTGGGCCGCACCACCGGTAATTCGGATGCCTTCGGGCTGTCGTTCGAGGGTGCGTACGGCGAGGTGTCCGACTACACCTTCTCAAGTGAGCAGCCCGAGGGCGCCCCCACCGGGCGGGGATGAGCCGCACATCGGGAGGCGGGCCGTCCGGGCCGCGTGGGCGCCGGCGGCCCTCTCCAGCGGATCACAGGACTGATCAGGCGGTCGGCTGCAGGCGGACGCAGCATCGGTCGGGGGTGGGGGCCAGGTGTGCCTCGAGTCCCGGCTCGTCCAGGGCGCTGAGGACGCCGCGCAGCAGATGGAGGTTCATGCCGCAGACCGTGCGGGTGTGCTCCCGGGCCAGCGCGTGGAAGGGGCAGTTGGCCAGAACGATGGCCTCGCCCTCCCCCTCGCCCTCGCGGTGCGGCTCGAAGCCGTATCGCTCCAGTAGGTCGACGAGGCCCGTCCTGTTCTGCTCGCCCAGTTGCCTGCCCAGTTCCTCGGCCTTGCGGTGCAGCACCTCCCGCACCGGCTCGCCGGACGCGTCCGCTTCCTCCACGGCTTGGGCGAGGAGCCGTCCGGCCAGCTCGTAGCGGCGGTCCGGCAGGTTGACGGTGATCTGCTTCGCCGAGCGGCGGTAGAGCTTGGCGGGCCTGCCCGCCCCCGGTCCGGAGCGCCCGCTGCGGCGCTCGTAGACCACGTCGAGAAGTGATTCGGCGGCCAGCCGGTCCAGGTGGAACGCGGCGGTCTGCCGTGGCAGCCCGAGGGCGGCGGCAGCCTCGTCCTTGCCGACCGGGCCCGGCTGGCGCACCACGTGGTCGTACAGCCTCCTGCGGGTCGGCTCGTCGAGAGCGGCGATGGCGGAGACTTCGGCGTCGCGCACTTCCTTGGCGGTATCCACGAACACCAGTGTAAAACTCACGGCCATTGACTATAGAGAGAAACGGGGTTTCTATTGTTAATGAACCTTGTCGATAGAAGGAGGGGTCATGACCTCCGAAACCACCCCCACCCCCAGCAGCCCCACCCCCAGCAGCCCCACCTCCGCCGCCCCGCGGCGGCCGGCGCTGACCGATCCCGGCTACCAGGCGTTCGTGATCCTGCGTGCCGGATTCACGGTGGCGCCGATCCTGTTCGGACTGGACAAGTTCGCCAACCTGCTCGTGGACTGGCCCACCTACCTCGCGCCGTGGATCGACGACATCGTTCCCGGCAGCGCCCAGGCGGCCATGTACGCGGTGGGCGTGATCGAGATCGTGGCCGGTGTCACCGTGGCGCTGGCGCCCCGCTTCGGGGGCTGGCTGGTGGCCGGCTGGCTGGCGGGCATCATCGTCAACCTGTTGACCATCCCGGGCTACTACGACATCGCGCTGCGTGACTTCGGACTGCTCCTCGGTGCCGTCGCGCTCGCACGGCTCGCCCAGCACTACCACGGCAAGCGGCAGTCGCGGTGACGAGCGGGCCTGCCCCTCGCGGCATGGCACCCCGTGCTGCCTCCCGCTGCGACATCAGCGCCCCAGGAGCGGTGCCATGAGGTCGCGGGCGAACTCGGCGACGGTGCGTGGGTCGTGCCCGGTCAGTCGGCGCACGGCGTCGGTGGTGTCGGCATTGGCGCCTTCCCGGAGCAGCTGGAAGACGCCCACCACCCCCTCCGCGAGCCACGGCGGCATGCCCGCCCCGACCATGCCGGCCAGGGCTGCCTCGTCGGGTACGGCGACATACTCCACCGTCCGTCCGAGGGCGGTGGAGAGCCGGTGGGCGACGTCGGCGAAGGTGATGGCCTCCGGGCCGGTGATCACGTGGGTCTCGCCGTCCCGGCTCTGCCCGGAGAGCGCCGCGACCGCGCAGGCGGCCACGTCGCGGGGGTCGATCATGGCGACACGGGCGTCATCCGCGGGCAGGAAGATTCGGCCGGCCTGCCCGATCGTCGGCAACGAACCGAGGAGGTTCGACATCAGGAAGCCGGACCGGAGAACCACGAAAGGGATCCCCGCCGAGCGCAGCCGGTGCTCGATGCGGCCGTGCTGATCGGCGAACGTCTTCGCGGCGCCGACCTCGGCTGTGACCGTGGACAGGAAGACGACCCGCCGGAGGCCGGCCGTGGCGGCGGCCTCGATCGCGTGCGCGGCGTTCTCGACCTGCCGCGGGTCGTTGGCGCAGCTGAGGAAGGCCTGCTCGGCGCCCGCGAAGGCGGCACGCAGCGATGCGGGATCGGTGAAGTCCCCCCGAGCGAGGTCGGTGCCGGGGCCCAGTACGGCAGTGGCTCTTTCCGGGTCGCGGGTGAGCGCGCGGTGGGCGATGCCCAGCCGGCGCAGCTCGCCCACGACGTGCCGTCCGACGTTCCCGGTCGCGCCGGTCACCACCACGGTCGTCATCTCGTCGCGTCCTCACGCCGATTCGGGGCCTTCACCCACGTTGTGCGGCATGACCGTCCTGAGCCCTTCAGGACACGCGTGGGTTCACTCGTCAGGACGCCCGGATGCCCGCAGCGGGGTGTAGCCGGACACCGTCCCGGTCAGCCGGTGAAGGATGCGGGGCCGAAGCGGCCCCGTGCATCGGCGTGGCGATCGGCTGGTTATCCGTGCATGCCGGGCTGGTAGTGGCCGGCGGGCTGCTGGACGGTGACGTTCAAGCGGTTGAAGGCGTTGATGACGGCTATCTGGGTCACCAGGGCGGCGAGCTGTTCCTCGTCGTAGTGCTTGGCGGCGTTCGCCCAGACCTCGTCGGGGACGCCACCGGCGGCATCGGCGATGCGGGTGGCCTGTTCGGCCAGGTCCAGGGCGGCGCGTTCGGCGTCGGTGAAGACGGTGGCCTCCCGCCAGGCCGCGACCAGGTGGAGGCGTACGGCGGTCTCACCGGCGGCGGTGGCGTCCTTGGTGTGCATGTCGATGCATCCGGCGCAGCCGTTGATCTGGCTGGCGCGGAGCATCACCAGTTCGCGGGTCGCGGCCGGCAGGGTCGAGTCCCCGAGGGCGTTGCCCGCCGCGATGATGTGCTTCCAGGCCTTGGCGGCGACCGGGCTGGTGAAGACGTTCAGACGGGCGTTCATCGTGTACTCCCTTGTCGTTGCTCGCTGTTGTCCCTCTAAGACAGGGCACCCCGGCAGGCTGTGACAGCCGTGAATGTGACGTGCGTCTCGCCGGCGGCGTCCTGGCGGGAGGGCCGGGGGCTTCGGATAGCCTGCTGAACATCGTGTGGATCTTGGAACGGGCGGGCAGGCGGAGGCGGCCGGCTCGACCGGGGACCGCAGTGTGCGAGTCGGGGGAGGGTTCTGTGCCGGGATCGACGGGTGGGATGGACGAGGCCGGCTACCGGCCGCTGATGTTCTCCATCGCCTACGGGATGACCGGATCGGTGGGCGACGCCGAGGACATCGTGCAGGACGCGTTCCTCGGCCTCACCCGGGCACACCAGGCGGGAACCGTGATCGACGCGCCGAAGGCGTACCTGACCACGGCGGTGACCCGACTGGGAATCAACCACCTGAGCTCGGCCCGGGTACGGCGTGAGACCTACGTGGGGAGCTGGCTGCCCGAGCCGGTCGTCGTGACCACGGACCGGCGGGGGCCGGCCGAGCACGCCGAGCTGGCCGACTCCCTGTCGATGGCGTTCCTCGTACTGCTGGAGGCCCTTTCCCCGGTGGAGCGGGCGGTGTTCGTGCTGCGCGAGGTGTTCGGGTACGGCTACCCGGACGTGGCCGCCACCACCGGCAAGACCGAGGCGAACTGCCGGCAGATCTTCGCCCGGGCCAGGAAGCGCGTCGCTGCCGGAGGGCGGGACGCCAACAGCGCACCGGCCCCGGCGCGACGGGCCGAGGGTGCGGAGCTCGCCCGCAGGTTCTTCGAGGCCGCCGAGGGCGGTGACATGGACGCGCTGCTCGGCATGCTCGCGCCCGACGTGGTGTTCCACGGGGACGGCGGCGGCAAGGCGCGGGCGACCCGGAACCCGGTGACCGATCCGCAGCGCGTCGGACAGCTGCTCGTCGGCGGGATCCGCCGGGTCCTGATGCTCGGCGCTGCCCTCCGGCCGGCGTGGATCAACGGCCGGCCGGGCGCGGTGACGTACGACGCCGAGGGGCGCGTCGCGTCGGTGATCGAGCTGGACATCGCCGACGGCTTGGTCCGGGCCCTGCACTCCGTGTCCAACCCCGACAAGCTCGGCCATCTGGGACCGGTGTCCGACATGGCACGCCTGCCGAACGCGTAGCCACCCGGCCCGTGATCACGTCGGGAGGGGCTCGGCCCCGTCCACGCCCCTACGGGTGGTCAGGCGTCCGCGCGTGGCGAGGCGGGCGAGGCGGTGCTCCTCCCGGTCCGCCCAGCGCCGTACGCGGTCCGGATCCAGCGGGGTTCCGTGGCCGACGTGCAGGCGGGTGGGGTCGAGCGCGAGCATTGCGCGCAGGCTGGCGAGGTTGCCCAGCGGATCGTCGTGGAAGGGCGGGTTGGCGGGCTTGCCGGGGATGAGTCCCATGAAGGAGTTGGCGACCAGGTCGCCGGCGACCAGGTCTCCTGTGTCGGTGATGACGGATACCGACCCGGCGGTGTGTCCGGGAGTGGGCATGATGCGGGCGGTGATCCCGAATGCGTCGAGGTCGGTTTCCCCGCGGAGCAGGATCCCGGGCTCGATCGGTTCGGCTCGGACGTGCAGGTTCCTGTTGCGGTTCATCAGGCGGCCCATCGGGCCGGTGGGCATGTACGGCAGGCGGGCGCGGCCGGTTCGGTACGGTTCGAGGTCGGCGACGTGGCCCGCGACGGGGGCTCCGGTCAGCCGGTGCAGCTCGGCCGCGGAGCCGAAGTGGTCGATGTGCCCGTGGGTGAGGACGATCAGTGCGATGTCCGCCGGGTCGACTCCGTGCGCGGCTACGTGGTCGTGGATCCTGCGGGCGCTGCCGGGTGTTCCGGCGTCGACGACGACGGGGCGCCGGCCCAGCAGCAGGTAGGCGTTGACCGCGTGCCTGCCCAGGACGGGGATCGGGATGATTTTCGTGGCGGGCATGGGTGCTCCTGGGGTGGTTGGTCGTCGCTGCCGGGGCTACCGGAAGCGCCGGCGGTACTCGGCGGGAGTGGTTCCCAGCCGGCGCTGGAAGGACCGGTGCAGCGTCTTCACCGAGCCCAGTCCACTGTCGGCGGCGATCTCCGGAAGGTTCAGTGCGGTTTCCTCCAGCAGCCGGCGGGCCGCTTCGAGCCGTACGGTTTCCACGTACGAGGCGGGGGTGCTGCCCGTACGCCTGACGAACGTCCGTGAGAAATGACGGGGGCTGAGGTTCAGGCGGGCGGCGAGCGCTTCGGTGGACAGCTCTTCGCGCGGGTGCTCGGTGACCCACCGGCACAGCTCTTCCACCGGATCGTCGGGGGCGGTCTGGAGCGAGAGGGGCACGCTGAACTGGCTCTGCCCGCCCGAGCGCTTGACGTACATGACCATCATGCGGGCGGTGGCGAGGGCGACGGCCTGGCCGTGGTCCTCCGCCACCATCGCGAGGGCCATGTCCATCCCCGAGGTGACTCCCGCGCACGTCCACACCTGCCCGGACCGGATGAAGATGGGGTCCGGGTCGACGGCGATGTCCGGGTGATCGGTGGCCAGTTGCGCGGCGGTGAGCCAGTGGGTCGTGGCCCGCCGCCCCGTCAGCAGCCCGGCGTCCGCCAGCAGGTGGGCGCCGGCGCAGATCGAGCCGATCCTGCGGGCGCGGGGTTCGCCCTCCCGCAGCCAGGCGGTGACCGTCTCGTCGATGACCGCCTCGACCCGGTTTCCGGTGTGGATGACCGCTCCGGACACGAGCAGGGTGTCGACCCTGCCGTCCACTTCCCCCAGCGTCAGGTCGGACACCAGCCGTACGCCGCTGGAGGTCGCGACCTCCCCTCCGGCCTCCGTCGCGATCTGGATCCGGTAGCCCGGCTGCCCCGATTCCGCGAGAACCCGGGACGCCACGGAGAACACCTCGGTGGGTCCCGTGACGTCGAGCAGTTCGACGCCGGGGAACGCAACGATGACGACTCTTCGCGGTGAGGGCATGCACCGATCATTGGCGTCAACGGCCTGTGTCCGCAATGACGAGGTTGTCTCAGATCCGGCCATCGGGCGACGCGCAGATGGGCTGTTCAGTCAGGGCCGCTCCAGTCGAAGGGGAAGTACTTGCTCGACTTCCCGGTGTGTTCCCAGGAGAAGCCGAACGCGTCGGCGCGGTCGGCGGTGGCCCGCCCCCACGTGGCGACCTGCCCCGGTCCCACCTCGGAGCCCGGGGAGTTGAGGACCTGGACGCGTGCGCCGTTCGGGGTGGTCGGGCCGGTGAGCGCCTCGGCGGCCGCCGTGACACGGCCCGGGATCTCGGCTCGCCACGTGGCGAGATCCTCGTCGATCTCCACGTGGATCGGGACGACGTCCATGCCCCGCATCTCGGGGTGGAACATCGCCCCGAACTCCGCCGGCCATCCGCCCGCCTCACCGCCGAAGACGGTCCCGAGCGCGGCCCGCTGCTGATCGTCGGCACGCTCGTCCAGGAAGACCGCGGCGTACGGCTCGGTGTGCGTGCCGGCCCACGGGTTGCCCTCGAACGACCCGAGCATCACGACATTGAGATCGTCGAGCCGAACGTCGCCGAAGTTGCCTTCCCGGATGTGCCAGACCATGACGCCTTCGCAGTCGCCGTAGGTCGGGGGCTGCGCGAACGTGCACGGGCACGGAATCGCGCACTTGCATACGTCGAACCAGTCGCCGGCCAGGTGCCAGCGCGTCCCGGTGGCCTGCTGCGTCATATCGCTGCCTCCCGCCGAGCTACGAGGAGCTCACTCGGAGTGACGAGAGCGCGTCCGCCGAGCCCGTGCCCGGGATCGGAGGACGGTCTCCCTTCCAGCTTGCACCTCATGTGCAGAGCGGGAAACGGCGACAGCCGGTCAGCTCTGTGCGGTGTCCTCGCCCGCCTGCCCCGCCGCGCCCTCAGCCGCCCGTGCCTTCTCGCGCATCTTGCGCACCAGCTCCGCCTTCCGGTCGGCGGCACCCTGGCGGTCGAGGTTGCGGTGCGGCCCGTTGTTCTGCCGTTCGGTGCGGGACAGCTTCTTGCGCTGGCCGCCGCCCTGGCCCACGGGGTTGTTGATGTTCTTGCTGTCGGTCACGGCTTCTCCCGGTGGTGACGTGAAGTGATCTACGGATTCATCGGTGGGGGACGGGCGCGGCGACATCGAAGGGCGTCAGCGGCGGCCCGTCACGCTCTCACTCGTAAATCGGCCTCTGGAAGAACATGACAAAGACGGTACCCGGTCCCGTCGGCCCCTCACGCCACCCCTTCCGCCGACCGGCGCGCGACGCGGTAGCGGAGGTAGACGACCTTCGAGCTGAAGGTGCGGGTCTCGACGAGTTCGAGATCCACCCGGCGCTCGTCCCGGGGAAAGAACGGAATGCCACCGCCGACCAGTACCGGATGGACCACGGCCCGGTACTCGTCGATCAGACCCGATGCGGCCGCCTCGGCGGCGAGGGTCGCGCCGCCGATCGCGATGTCGCCCTCCCCGGGCTCGGCCCGCAACCGCTCGATCTCCTCCGCCAGGCCGCCGGAGACCAGGCGGGCGTTGCCCAGCACCTCCGACAGCGTGGTGGAGAACACCACCTTCGGGAGCGGGTTCCAGAGCGCGGCCCATTCCAGCTCGGGACCGTCGAGCGATCGATCCTGGTCGGCGGTCTCCCAGTACAGCATCGTCTCGTAGAGCCGTCGCCCCATCAGGTGGACGTCGACATTTCGGATCTCGTCGATCCAGAAGCGGAAGACGTTCTCGTCGGGCTCCGTCCAGTCGAAGCGGCCGTCCGGCCCGACGATGTAGCCGTCGAGGGAGACGCCCATCGAGTAGGTCACCTTGCGCATCGAAGTCCTCCTGTCAGCGGCGGGCCGGCGGGGCCGCGGCCAGGGCGGGCACGTCGGGTTCCAGGGTAAGCAGGGACCGGAACCACACGGAGACGCCGTGCCGGTAGTCGTACGGGTGGGCTTCCAGCGTCGTGGCGGTGGCCGTCAGCCCGGCGAGGAGGACGGCGGCCAGCAGCGGCAGGACCGCCCGGTCGCTGCGGCTGGTGGCGGCGTGCACTGCCGGCGTGCGCCACCGCCGCACCGGCAGGACCGCCAGGCCGGTGAGCGTGGCCAGCCCGGCGCCGCCGCCGACCAGGACGGCGTTGGCGTGGTGCCGCCGATCCGGACCAGCCCGCCCTTCCCGCGCGCCCCCTGGTAGCGGCGGCGCCTGTCCGGGTAGCGCACCCGGGTCGGCGAGTAGGTGTACCAGGAGAACGACGCACCGCGCGGCTCGTACTCGGGGCGGTCGGGACCGGCGGTGGGACAGTCCGTCGCCTGCGTCTCCCAGGTGATCAGCCCGTCCTTCACGTACACCTGCCACGAACAGGACCCGGTGCAGTTCACACCGTGCGTCGAGCGCACCACTTTGTCGTGCGTCCAACGTTCCCGGTACGCGGCGTCGTTCACGCTCTGGTCCCTGCGGAACAGGGCGCGCCCATCAGCCGATGCCTCGGCCCTGCGCAGCAGCCGACCCGAGAAGCTACCTTGATACGTTCTTGGAACGGCCGCCGGCGTCGCAGCTCAGTCGCCGGTCCGGTCGGCGCTTCCCTGCCGGGGGACGTCCGCCGTCGTCTCGCCCCCGCGATCGGGGAGCCTGGGATGGTGGCCGCCGGCGGTGGCCGTGGCCACCATCTCGGCCAGCAGCCTGCAGGCCCGCGCGATCTCCGTCTGGGTCTGGTTGCGCTGGCTGACGGCGGCCGCGACCAGCAGCGCGGTCAGCGAGGAAGAACCGTTGAACGCCTGCAGGGTGATCATGTTGGTGAGCAGGTCATGACCGGCGAACGGGCCCGAGCCGCGGGCAGCGGCGACGATGGCGAAGGTCGACACGGACAGGGCGCACAGCGCGGCCCCGGCCAGCTGGAAGCGGAAGGCCGCCCAGATCAGCAGCGGGAAGCCGAGGAACATGAGCGGCGTGCTGCTGGTCTCGAGGAAACCGACGCCGAGCGTGGCTGCCAGGAGCAGCAGTCCCTCGGCCCAACGGGAGGCCCGCACACCTTTCGGCCACCGGGCGAAGCGCAGGACGAGCAGGACGGGCGTCACCACCAGTACGCCCATCGCGTCGCCCGTCCACCAGACCGACCACGTCGGCCAGAACTCCTCGGCGCTCAGCGCACCGGCGAGGGCCAGGGTCCCGCTGCCCACCGTCGCGCTGATCAGCATCCCGGAGAGCGCACCGAGGAAGATCAGCCCCAGCGCATCCTGCAGACGGTCCAGTTCCGCGCGGAACCCCGTACGGCGGAGCAGCGCGTACGAGCAGACGGGCGCGAGGGTGTTTCCCGCCACGATCGCGAGCACGGCCGGGACCGACGGGCCGAGCGGGAGGTTGACCAGGAACGCGCCCAGCGCGATCCCGGGCCAGACCCGCAGGCCGCGCTGGAGCAGGCTCGCCAGGGCGATACCGGTCGGCGGCCACAGGGGGGTGACCTGGCCTCCCACCAGTTGCTGGACCAGCCCCAGCTTGGCTGAGCCGTAGTACAGCGCGGCGACGGCGCAGATCTCCAGGGCGGCGAAGCCGGCCTGCCGGAGCCGCCCGGGCCGCGCAGCAGTCATCAGGCGACACCTCCGCATCGATATCGCCCCGCAGGTCCATCATCCGTCGGATACGTCGGATCCTCCATGGCACCGTCGAGCCGGATGAGGGACGCGGGATCAGGGGCTCGGGGTGTGGAGGGCGAGGATGGCCAGGTCGTCGTGACCGTCACTGGGGTGGTGATCGGCCAGAGCCTGAACGAACTCCTGCAGGGGCAGGCCGGCGTACACCGCGACGAGTTCGACGAGCCGGTCGAGGCTCTCGTCGATGGAGCGCTCGGGATGTTCGACCAGCCCGTCCGTGAAGAACACCACGGTGGCGTCAGGGGGCAGGAAGCGGGAATGGTCGGGGCGGGGCTGCTCGGGGTCGACCCCGAGCGGTACCCCGGGCTCGGCGAAGAGGT
This sequence comes from Streptomyces sp. NPDC057010, assembly GCF_042673805.1. Classification (NCBI taxonomy): domain Bacteria; kingdom Bacillati; phylum Actinomycetota; class Actinomycetes; order Kitasatosporales; family Streptomycetaceae; genus Streptomyces; species Streptomyces sp. NPDC057010. The sequence continues at coordinate 18,167 of NZ_JBHUSC010000001.1, forward strand.
ACTCCGCCGGGCGCCCGGGGGCGATCAGCAGGGGCGGGACGTGGCCCGCGGTGCTCCAGTGCAGTCGCCAGCCCGGTTCCTCGGGTTCGATGCGTGCCAGGGTCGTGGTGGTGACGGGATTGCTCGTGATGGCGTGGAGGGTGCGGTCGAGTTGGGCGAGGATGGCGCTGGGCGGATTGCTCTGGTCGAACAGCAGGGCCCTCAGCATGTTGCGGGTGGAGGCCATGGAGGCCGCGGCCTTCAGATCGTGACCGACCACGTCGCCGATGACGACCGCCACGATGTCGTCGGCCAGCGGGATGGCGTCGTACCAGTCCCCGCCGAGTTGACTGGGCTCGGCAGCCGGCCGGTAGATGGCGGCGGCCGAGAAAGGGCGCAGGTCCGGCAGGGTGGGCAGCAGGAGCCGCTGGAACTGCTCGGCTCCGAGGCGAACCCGTTCGAACAGGCGGACCTTCTCGATCGCGATTCCGGCGGCGCTGGCCAGGGCGACGACGACGTTCTCGTCGTGGACGTCGAAGGGAAGTCCGTCGCGCCGCTCGGAGAGGTAGAGGTCACCGTAGATCTCGCCGCGGACGGTGATGGCCACGCCGAGCAGGGTGTCACCCAGACCGCGGGGCAGACCGGTCCCGGCCAGCTCGGCGCGCTCCTGTTCGGACAGGCCGGCGGTGATGAACTGCTCCAAGTGCTCGCCGGACTCGCCGAGTACGCCCAGTGCCCCGTAGCGAGCACCGACCAGATCCATGGCGGTGGTCACGATGCGGCGCAGCACCTCGGGCAGCTCCACCTCCCGGCTGATGGACACCACCGCGTCCAGCAGGCCCTGCAGCCGGTCCATGGAGGCCAGCAGGGAGCGCAGTTGCTCGTCGATCCTGGCCAACTCGGTACGCAGGCGCACGTGCAGGTCGGGAAGGTGCGGCTGTCCCCGATGTCCCCCTTCCTCGTTTCCCGCCATCACGGGCGCCCGGTGCCAGGAGGGATCCGCTCGTACGACCCCTCGCCTGAGCGGTGCATTCCGGTCTCCTGACGCGACCCTGATCAATCGGGACCACAGCGTGGCACGGCGGTACGGCCAGGACGGTCATTACTCCGATGGCGGCATGCCAATCACGGCGGGCGAGCCTCTGCCGACCCACAGCGGCGCGGCGATACTGAAGGTGAGCCGACTGCTCACACCCTGATCTCCGATCACTCTGGGTAGTCGTCGTGGCAATGCCCGCTGTGCGGTCCGTTCGACAGGTCGAGCAGGGCGAAGGGTGGCAGCGATGGACGCACCGGCGCCGGGATCGGGTGAGGTGCCCGAGGACCCGTTCGCGCTGCACAACTCCGCCTCGGCGGTCCTGGACGGCCACGGCAGGATCGTCGGCTGGAGCGAGCGCGCACAGGAGCACCTCGGCTATCCGCCCGATGAGGTGCTGGGCCGTACGGCCCTGGAGTTGTTGTTCGACTCCCGCGACCACGAGACGGTCCGGGCCGCGGCGGCCGCGTGCGAGCGCGACCTGGGCTGGTCCGGCGTCCTGCCCGTCCTGCACCGCAGCGGCCGACGGGTGGAGCTGGGCTTCCGCGCCCGCGCCGTCATCCGCGCCGGCTCCGGCCGCGAGTGGTTCCTCGTCGGCGCCCCGGCGCAGGAGGTGCTCCAGTGGGAGACGGACCGGTCCGTCCTGGACGGTCTGTTCCGGCGCTCCCCGATCGGTCTGTCCGTCCACGCCCCCGATCTGAGCATCCTGCGGATCAACCGGGCGCTGGCCCGGTTCACACAGCTGTCCGCGGCCGAGATCCGGAGCCGGCGCATCGGCGATTTCCTCATCGGTCCGGACCTGAAGACCATCGAAACCCGGCTGCGGCGGGTGCTGGAGACGGGTGCCCCCCTGATCTTCACCGAGCAGCCCTGCCGCCTCAGGAGCGACCCCGACCACGAGCGGGTGGTGTCGGTGTCGGCGTTCCGGATGGAGGACCCCTCCGGCGGGATCCTCGGAGTCACCCAACTGGTCGAAGACGTCACCGACCGCCACCGGGCCCGGCGGCGGCTCGCCCTGCTCAACCGGGCGAGCGCCCGCATCGGGACCACGCTGGATCTCGGCCAGACCACCCGGGAGCTGGCCGACGTGGCCGTCCCCGACCTCGCCGACGCCGTCTCGGTGGATCTGCTGGAGTCGGTCGCCCGAGGCGACGAGACCGCCGAGGAGACGGGCGGAGCGGTCCGCAGGATGGCAGTCCACTCGGTCGTGGCAGAGGCGCTGCGGGTGATGTACTCCGCCGGAGAGGTCTTCCACTTCGACCCCCGTACCCCGCAGGCCAGGTGCCTCGCCGAGCAGCGGCCCATCGTCGAACCGGTGCTCCAGAGCAGCCCCGGCTGGTACTTCCAGGATCCGGAGCGCGCCGAGCGCGCCCTCGGCCTGCACGCCCATTCACTGATCGTCGTACCGCTGACGGCCCGCGGTCTGCTCCTCGGCCTGCTCAGCCTGTGGCGGGCCGACCGGCCCGAACCGTTCGAGGAGGACGACCTCACGCTCGCAGAGGAATTCGCCGCGCGGGCCGCCCTGTGCATCGACAACGCCCGCCGCTACACCCAGCAGCACGAGGCCGCGTTGACCCTGCAGCGCAGCCTGCTGCCGCAGGCGTTGCCCGAGTACAGCGCGATCGAGGTCGCACATCTTTACCTGCCGGCCGATCCCGCGACCGGTGTCGGCGGCGACTGGTTCGATGTCATCCCCCTCTCCGGAGCACGCGTCGCCCTCGTCGTCGGCGACGTCGTCGGCCACGGTCTGCACGCCGCGGCCACCATGGGCCGCCTGCGCACGGCCGTGCACACCCTGGCCGGCCTCGACTACGCTCCGGACGAGGTCCTCTCCCACCTGGACGACCTGGTCAACCGCCTGGCGGCCGAGCAGGAGCCTGCGGACGGGCGCCCGCGGGGCCGGCAGATCGTCGGCGCGACGTGCCTCTACGCGGTCTACGATCCCACCTCCCGGCGCTGCACCCTGGCCCGGGCGGGCCACCTGCCCCCGGCGGTGGTGACCTCCGACGGCACGGTGAGCCTGCCCGACCTTCCCGAAGGGCCGCCGCTGGGGCTGGGCGGACTCCCCTTCGAGTCCGCCGAACTGGAACTCGCCGAGGGAAGTCTGCTGGCGCTGTACACGGACGGCCTGGTCGAGGCCCGCGGTCTCGACCTCGACGAGGGACTCGCGCGGCTGCGGGACGCCCTGTCCCGGCCCGGCCGCTCACTGGAGGAGACCTGTACGGACGTGCAGAACGCCCTGCTGCCGGATCACCCACCCGACGACGTCGCACTGCTCCTCGCCCGCACCCGCGTGCTGGCGCCGGAGCAGGTCGCCTCCTGGGAACTGCTCGCGGAGCCGACCGCCGCCGCCCGGGCACGACACCTGACGGAGACCACCCTGAGCGGGTGGGGCCTGGGGGAGCTGGCCTTCACCGCCGAACTGGTCGTCAGTGAACTGGTCACCAACGCCTACCGGTACGGCGGCGGCACCCCGGTGACCCTGCGACTCATCCGCGACCGCAGCCTGATCTGCGAGGTCTCCGACGGCAGCAGCACCGCTCCGCACCTACGACGGGCGCGCACCACGGACGAGGGCGGCCGCGGCCTCTTCCTGGTGGCCCAGCTCACCGAACGGTGGGGCACCCGCTACACCCGGGACGGCAAGACCGTCTGGACGGAGTTCCCGCTTGCCGCAGCAGCGGAGGGGCACTCCACGGCCGCGGCGAACCTTGCGCTCGACGGGTGACGGCGGGGCTGGAGAGATCACCACGGGACCTCCTGATAGTCCTTCAGGAGGACGCCGTGTACGGGTGCGCCGGCCTGCCCTCGCACGATGGGGTGGTAGATGCGGGCGGCGCCGTCGACGACGTCCAGTGGCGGGCGCCAGCCGGTGGCGACGTGCCGCTCCCGGGCGGGGAGCGGCTTCTCGTCGGTGACCCAGCCGGTGTCGACGCTGCAGGTGTGGATGCCGCGGCGGGCCAGGTCGGCCGCGCTGGTGCGGGTGAGCATGTTCAGGGCCGCTTTGGCCATGTTGGTGTGCGGATGGTCGCTCGTCTTGTTGCGTACGGTGAACTGGCCTTCGACTGCCGAGACGTTGATGAGGTAGCGGTGGGGGTGCGGGGAGGCGTCGAGAAGAGGCAGCAGGCGGTCGGCGAGCAGGAACGGCGCGACGGCATTGACCAGTTGGACTTCCAGCAGCTCGGTCGGGTCGATCTGGCCCAGACGCAGAGTCCAGGAGTTCGTCGCGGTCGTCTCGGGCAGCAGCCCCGCCTCGTCCACGCCCTCCCGCGACACGGGGGTGGCCACTGACGCGCCGGGCGCCCGGAACCGCGGCGCGAGCTCCGCTGTCCACGGCAGAGGCGCGGTGCGCGGGCCGGGTACGGAAAATCCCGGAGCGGTCCAGATCTGTGGCGCGGTGAGGGCGGCAGGGGTTGGCACGGATTCGGCGGCGGACAGCGCGGTGTACGCCTGAGGAGAACGGCGCAGGGTCTGCGCCGCGTTGTTGATCAGAACGTCCAGGGGCAGCCCCCGGGAGAGCAGGTGGTCGGTGAAGGCGAGAACCTGCCGGGGATCGCGCAGGTCCAGGGCGGCGATCCGCAGCCGGTGCCACCAATCCGCGGCGCCGGGGGCCGCCGCGAACCGGCGCACCGCGTCCTGAGGGAAGCGGCTGGTCACCGTGAGCTCGGCTCCGTCCCGGAGGAGCATCAGCGCGACCTGGAAGCCGATCTTGACGCGGCCGCCGGTCAGCAGCGCGCGCCGGCCGGTGAGGTCGGTGCGCGTGGTGCGGTGTGCGAGGTTCTCACCGGCGCATTCGGGACACAGCAGGTGGTAGAACTCGTGGACGTGCCGGTAGTGGTTCTTGCAGACGTAGCAGCGCTGGGGGCGGTTCAGCAGTCGTGACGGCCCGTCACTGCCCTGCGTACGATCCGGCAGTCGGCGCTCCGCAGCGGGCAGAGCGGCGTCCATGACGCGGTCGGGGGCGCCCATCGCGGTGGCGGCGATCAGCTTCGCGTCGGCCGCGGCCCGCGCCGCGCGTGCCTCGGCGCGGCGTCGCAGGCGGCCGTCGCGGACGAGTTCGCCGGCGGCCTGTTCCAGCAGGCGGCGCTGCGCATCGTCCACGGGTAGCTGCCGTGCCTGGTGGATCAGGTCCAGGCAGGTCTGTATGCGCTCACTGTCCATGGGGTGCCTTAGGTGTGACGGATCGTTCGCGGCTCTCCCTCTCCACCTGGTGGCGTCCCGGGTGCTGCGTCCGGAGGTGATGATCAGAATAGGCAGGTGGGCCGGAACCCCGGGCGCATTTTCCGGTGGGTAGCATCGCCCCATGCTCGTCCGCCCCGCTCATCGGCCCCGGCCGGCCGTCGCCGCTCTCGTGGCCGGTCTGCTGCTGGCGTGCGGTTTCCTGATGTGGGGTGCGGGTGCGGGTGCGGGGCAGGCCGGAACGATGGACGCGGCCCCGCACCGGGCAACGTCCGCCATGGCCCCCTACGCTGCCGCGGCCGTGACGGCGGCCGACGGCCCGGACGACGACTGCCCCTCCATGGCAGGGGAATGCCCGCTGGCCTCGGCCCAGCTCCCGGCGTCGGCAGCGGTTGCGGCTCCGCTTCCCGCGGCCATGCCGCCGGTGCTCGTCGGCCCGGGGCCCTCCTCGTGGGCGTCGGCCGTCGCGTGCGCCCGGCCGCGGGCGCCTGATCCCGTCTCCCTCCTCTGCGTCAGCCGGACGTAGACACAGCCTGCGCTCCCGCCCGCCGGTTCTCGGCGGCGGGTGTCTCCGGCATGTCCACGTTCGACCTTCCACGTTCCTGCTCGTGACGCAGATGAGAGAGCCTTCTCCATGGTTTCGACCACCACCCTGTTCTTCACCGGTGCGACCACCGGTCTCTTCGCGGGCGGCGCTTCCTGCGCGGCCGTCCAAGGCGGCCTCCTGGCCGGCGCCGTCGGACGGCGGGCCACCGCATGGTCCGCCGAGGCCTGGGAGCGCAGCGGGATCTTCGCACCCGTCGGTGCGTTCCTCGGTGCCAAACTCGTCTCCCACACCCTGCTCGGCACCGCGCTCGGCCTGCTCGGTGCGGCGGTCCAGCCCGGCCCCCGTACCCGGGCCGTCCTGCTGATCGTGGCCGCCGTCCTGATGGTGGTCTTCGCGCTCGACATGTTCGGGGTGCGGGCCGTGCGGCGCCTCGTACCGCGTCCGCCCGCGGCCTGGGGGCGACGGGTACGCCGCTCCGCCAAGTCCACCGCGGTGTCCACCCCGGCCGTCCTCGGCTTCCTCACCGTCCTCATCCCCTGCGGCGTCACCCTCAGCGTCGAGCTCGTCGCCGTCACCTCCGGTTCCGCGCTTGCCGGGGCGGCGGTCATGGCCGGCTTCGTTCTCGGCACCGGCCCGCTGTTCGCCGTACTCGGCTTCTTCCTCCGCTCCGCCGCCCGGCTGTGGCAGGGACGTCTCACCGTCGTCACGGCGGTCGTCGTGCTGCTGGTCGCCGTATGGACGCTCGGCTCGGGCCTCCGGCTCGGCGGCTGGCTGCCCGCTACCGCACCGACCGCCGCCGCGGCCGTTGCCTCCGAAACCGTGGTGACCAACCCCGACGGCAGCCAGACCCTTACCGTTCAGGCCCGTACGAACTCCTACTCGCCGAGCGCGATCACCGCGAAGGCCGGAGTGCCCACCACTCTCGTCGTCGCCACGGACGGTACGAACGGCTGCGTCCGGTCCTTCGTGGTCCCGGACCTCGGCGTGCAGAAGGTCCTTCCCGTGACCGGCAGGACCGTCATCGACCTCGGGACCGTCAAGCCCGGCGCCCTCGAATACACCTGCGGCATGGGGATGTACGGAGGCCGGATCACCTTCCAGGCACCCGCCTCCGTGCACCCTGCGCACCAGGAGACCGCCCTGTGACCACCCGTATGGAATTCGCCGTGACCGGTATGCACTGCAACAGCTGCGGCCTGCTCGTCGACGACGAGGTCGAAGAGCTGCCGGGTGTCACCGCCAGCACCACCGACGTGCGCAAGGAGCGGACGGTGGTCGAGCTGAGCGCCCCGGTCGCCGCGGAGCGGATCACCGCTGCCATCGCCCAGGCCGGCTACACCGCCACCCTCCTGGCCTGAGCCGCGTTCGTGGTGCCTCGTGCCTTCCTCCCAAGCCGTAGCCGTGTGGCGTTGGTGGTTGTGTGGGTAGCGATGAACATCGTCCGCCGCCCTTGTGCTCGGATGGTGGCGGGCCGCTATCTTCCTGGCATGGCGGGTGAACGGGTGCGGGAGCGACGGCTGGGTTTGTGCTGGTCGCAGGAGGAGTTGGCGGCTGCCGCGGGGGTGTCGCGTCAGTCGGTCGCCGCAGTGGAAGGCGGGCGGCAGGTTCCTTCGGTGACGGCCGCGCTCGGGCTCGCCGGGGCCTTGGGCTGCTCGGTGGAGGAACTGTTCGCCCCGGCCGGGCGGGACGTGTTCTCCCCGGTCATGGCCGACGAGGGCCGGCCGGAGGCGGGTGCACCGCTGGCGGTGGCCCGCGTCGGTGAAAACCAGGTGTGGGCGCCGCTCGGTGAGGGCGACGGGCACGGTTTCACGCTGGCCGACGCCGTCTGGTCGCAGCGGGGGCCGCAGCTGCTGGACGGCGCCTCGGTCGACGGGTTCGTGGTGGCGGGCTGCGAGCCCGCCCTCGGGATGGCCGCAGCGGCGGCTCCCGGCCGCGGGCCCGGGCGTCTGGTGGTGGTGCACGCCTCCTCGGGCCGGTCGATGGCCGCGCTCGCCGCCGGCCGGGCGCACGGCGCGGTCGTGCACGGCCCGGCCGGGGAACTGCCGCCGGTGCCCGAGGGGGTGGCGCGGTGGGAGCTGGCGCGCTGGCCGGTGGGCCTGGCCCATGACGGGCCCGCGCCCCTCCTGTCCGCGATCGGCAGCGGGCGGGTGCCGGTCGCCCACAGGGACCCGCAGGCCGGCTCCCAACAGGCCCTGCTGCGGAGCCTGGCCGCCGCCGGCGCCCCCGACCGGGTCGCGGGGCCGGTGGTGTCGGGGCATCTGGCTGCGGCCCGGATGACGGCGGCCGGGCAGGTGGCCGCGGGGATCACCACGGCCGCCGCGGCGGCCCGGGTCGGTTTGGACTTCTCCCCGTGGGAGGAGCACGTCGTGCAGTTGTGGGTGGACCGGCGGTTCGTCGAACACCCCGGCATGTCGACGTTGTTGCAGGTGTGGTGCTCCGCGCGGGTGAGTGCCCAGTTGCGCCGGGTGGGCGGATACACGCTCACCGGCGCCGGACAAGAGGTGAACGCGTGATCGGCGTGGCATCAGACAGGGCACTGGCGGGGGCCGCGCGGGCGCGGTCGGCGCCGTTGGTATTCGGGGCCGGCGCCATGGTGGGCGTGCTCGGCGGCATGATCGGGTTGGGCGGCGCGGAGTTCCGCCTGCCGCTGCTGATCGGCATGTTCGGCTTCGCGGCCCTGTCGGCCGTCATCCTCAACAAGGCGATGAGCCTCGTCGTCGTGATCACCGCCCTGCCCGCACGGCTCGCCGCCGTCTCCTTCGGGGACCTCGGCGCCCACTGGACGATCGCGGTCAACCTGCTGGCCGGCAGCCTGCTTGGAGCGTGGGCGGGAGCTTCGTGGGCGGTACGGATGCGGTCCGCCACCCTCTACAAGGTCCTCGCGATCCTCATGGTGGGCATGGCCGCCGCCCTGGTGATCACCCACACCACCGCCGTCGGATCCGCGGATCTGCCGGGGCCGGTCCAGGTCGTGGCCGGCGTGGTGGCCGGGTTCGGGATCGGCGTGGTCGCGGCTATCATGGGCGTCGCCGGCGGCGAACTGCTGATCCCCACGATCGTGCTGCTGTTCGGTGCCGACATCAAGCTGGCGGGAAGCCTGTCCCTGCTGGTGTCCCTGCCCACCATGCTGGTCGCGTTCGCCCGCTACAGCCGTGACGGCAGCTTCGCCGTCCTCGGCGCCAACCTGCGCTTCGCCGCCCTCATGGCCGCCGGGTCGATCGCCGGGGCGCTCCTCGGCGGGCTCCTGCTGGGCGTGATCCCGGACCTCGTCCTCATCCCCGGCCTCGCGCTCGTCCTGCTGGTCTCGGCCGTCAAGATCGCCCGCCACGACTAACCCGGACGCCGGCAGCGCGTCAGGGAGCGGCGGACGCGCGGCGGATCGCGTCGAGGGCGCGCGTCACGTCGGCGTCGGTCGTCGACCAGTTGCTCACCGAGATGCGCATGACGCGCCGCCCGTGCCACGTGGAGCCGCTGATCCACGTCGTGCCGTCGTCGAGCAGGCGGGCGAGCACCCGTTCCGTGCGCTCGTCGTCGCCGAACCCGGCGCAGATCTGGGTGAACACCACGTCGTTGAGTACGGTCGCGCCCTCCGTCCCGGCGAGGCCGGCGGCGAACGCGGCGGCGTGCCGGCACAGCCGGTCGACGAGGTCGGCCACGCCCGAGCGGCCGAGTGACCTCAGGGCCGCCCATACGGTGAAGGCCCTGCCGCGGCGGGAGAGTTCGGGGACCTTGTCGATGGGGTCGCCCTGTTCGTCCTGGATGAGGTAGTCGCCGCGCAGACCCATCGCCGCCCGGACCGCGGACGGGTCGCGCACGATGGCGAGGCCGCAGTCGTAGGGGACGTTCAGGGTCTTGTGGGCGTCCGTCGCCCACGAGTCGGCGTCCGTACAGCCCGCCATCAGCTGCGCGTACCGCGGGGAGGCGGCCGCCCAGAGTCCGAAGGCGCCGTCGACGTGCACCCACGCGTCCGCCTCGCGAGCGGCGCCGATCGTCTCGACGAAGGGGTCGAAGGCCCCGGAGTGGATGTCTCCGGCCTGCAGGATCACGATCGTGGGGGCCGGCCCGGCCGCCGCCAGGGCGCGGCGCAGGGCAGCGGGCTCGATGCGTCCCTGCCCGTCCGCCGCCACCAGCTCGGGCCGGCCCAGCCCCAGGTAGCGCAGCGCCAGGTCGATGGCCATGTGGCGGTCCTCGCCGGCGATGACGCGTACGGGCGGCCCGCCCGTCAGTCCGTCGTGGGCGACGTTCCAGCCGACGCGCCGCAGCACCTCGTCCCGGCCGGCGGCGAGGCAGGTGAAGTTGGCCATCGTGGCACCCGTGGTGAAGCCGACGGCGCTGTCGCCCGGCAGGCCGAGCAGATCCAGCAGCCACGCGCCGGCAACCTCCTCCACCGCCGCGTACGCGGGCGAGGCGGCGCGCATCACGCAGTTCTGGTCCCAGGCGCTGACCAGCCAGTCCGCCGCGAGCGCGGCCGGTTCGGTGCCACCGACCACGAACCCGTAGAAGCGGCCGCTGGGGAACGCGGTGAGCCCCGGCTCACAGGCCGTGGCGAGCAGGTCGACGACGTCGGCGGGCGTGCCGGGAGCGTCGGGAAGGTCGCCGCCGAGCGCGCGCACGATCTCGTCGACCGAAGCGCGGGCGGGAACCCGGCGGTCGTCCAGGCTCGCCAGCCAGCGGACGGCATGGCCGTGTGCCTGTCGGAGCGCTGCCTCGCGCGCGTCCATACTCCGGACTATGCGACAGGCGGCACCACCCCGCAAGCCGCGCCTCAGGCGAGGGGCAGGTTCTGCTCGGACCAGACGGTCTTGCCCCCCGCGGTGTAGCGGCTGCCCCAGCGGTGCGAGAGCTGGGCGACGATGTACAGGCCGCGCCCCCCTTCCTCGGAACTCCTCGCCCGCCGCATCCTCGGCTGCGTGTTGCTGGAGTCCGAGACCTCGCACGTCAGGGTGTCCGCCCGGATCAGCCGGAGCCGGACCTGGCCGCCGGCGTGGCGGATGGCGTTGGTGACCAGCTCGCTGACGATGAGCTCGGTGCTGAAGGCGAGCTCGTCGAGGTCCCAGGCGGCCAGCTGGGCCAGGACGAGGTGACGCGCGTCGTGGACGACCGCCGGGTCGGCGTCGAGCCGCCACGTCGCGATGGAGCCGGCCTCCACCACCCGGGTGCGGGCCAGCAGGAGGGTGACGTCGTCCCGCAGCCTGCCCGGCGGCAACCCGTCGACCACGTCGTGCCGGGCCTGACGCAGCGGCCGGCCGAGCAGGTCCGCACGCTGCAGGCGGTCCGCGAGGTCCCGCATGCCCTCGTCGATGTCTCCCTCTCCGCGTTCGATCAGACCGTCGGTGTACAGGGCGAGGACGCTGCCCGGCGGCAGCTCGCGCTCGACCGGCTCGAAGGGCCAGCCACCGACCCCCAGGGGCGGGCCGGGGCTCAGCTCGACGTACTCCACGGTTCCGTCCGGGCTGACCACGGCGGGCGGCGGGTGCCCGGCGCTCGCCATGACGCAGCTGCGGGTGACCGGGTCGTAGACGGCGTACAGGCAGGTGGCCCCGGCCGGTCCGCTGGGCACCGGCGGGCCCCCGTCGCCGTCCTCCGGGTCTTCGCTCTCGGACTCGGCGACGACCTGCAGGACCATGTCGTCCACGTGCGCCAGCAGTTCCTCGGGTTCCAGTTCCAGGTCGGCCATCGCCCGTACCGCGCTGCGCAGGCGTCCCATCATGGCCGTGGCGTGCAGCCCGTGACCGGCGACGTCCCCGACCACCAGGGCGACACGGGCCGACGACAGGGGGATCACGTCGAACCAGTCCCCGCCCACGCCACTGTCCGTGTCGGCGGGCAGGTAGAGGCTGGCGGCCTCCAGCGCGGGCGTTTCCGCGGTGGCCGGCGGCAGGAGGCTGCGCTGCAGGCCCACGGCGGTGCGGCGTTCCTTGGTGTACCGCCGCGCGTTGTCCACGGCGACGGCCGCGCGGGCGGCGATCTCCTCCAGAAGCGCCAGGTCGTCCTCCTCCAGCGGGGGAGCGTCCCCCGTACGCCAGAGGGTGAGCCTTCCGAACCTGATGCCCCGGGCGCACAGCGGCGCCGTCATCGCCGAATGCGCACCCGGGACCGTCGTGGCCCACTCCGGGGCCGTGCCGTTCCCGGGCCCCGCGGACGGGGTTCCCAGGCCGGTGACCAGCTCTCCCCGGCACTCCCGCTCGGCCGCGGCGAGGGGAGGCGCGAACTGGGTCGTTCCCGTACGCAGCGCGTCCGTTTCCGTCCCGGCGACGGCCATCCGGATCAGGGGCAGCGTGAGATGCCCGTCAGCGGGTGGTTCGCCGCCGGTCAGAACCGTCTCCGCGAGATCCACCGCGGCGCAGTCGCCGAACGCGGGCGCCAGGACCCCGGCCAGCTCCTCGACGGTGCGCAGGACGGACAGCGAACCGCCCAGCGCCCCGGTCGCGCGGTACAGCAGGTCCAGGCGCCCACGTGCCCGCTCGTGGTCGGTGACGTCGGTGAAGACCGTCGCCACCCCCATCGGATGCCCGTCGGGTTCCTGCAGCCGGAACGCCTGGATGGTCACGACCCGCCCGCCCTTCGGGTCGTCCAGGGTGCGCACGGTCGCGTTGAAGCCGATCAGGGGGTTCCCACTGTGCATGACCTCCCGCAGCCGGTCGTCGATGATCCGGGCGTCCTCGGCCCACAGGAAGTCGGCCAGGCGCCGGCCGCTCAGGTCGACGGGCACCCCGGTGTACGGCAGCAGGTGCGTGTTCGTCCGCAGCAGGCGCAGGTCCGCGTCGAAGACGGCCAGGCCCACTCGGCCCTGCAGGAACAGTTCGTGCGTGAAGGCGTGGTCCTGCCGCCATCGGGCGACCAGCTCCAGGGGCGCGCCGAGTACGAGGCAGCGGGCCGCGGCCCCCCGCGCGCCGCCGTACAGCGGGATGACGCGGAAGCCGATCTCCAGCTCGCTCCCCGAGCCGCGCCGCAGCGTGGCCCGGCCCTCCCACCCCTCCTGCCCGCCCTGCCCGCCTTGAGCCAGAACCGCATCCCAGCTGTCCGCGTCCGCCAGGAGTTCGCGTGCCGGGCGGCCGCACACGTCTGCGGACCGGCGCTCCAGGAGGGCTTCGGCCGCCGGTGTCCAGGCGAGGACCGTCCCGGCGCCGTCCAGCAGCGCCGCGGCCGTGTTCGTGACAGCGAAGGGATAGTCCTGGTTGCTCTCAGTGGCGCGCATGCGTGCCCATCTCGTCCGCCGGTCCCGCTGTCCATGCTGGTCGATGTCCGGAACGAGAGCCAGGGGCGTTAGCCCATCCGGTACCGCTTCGGACGCCGGCCGTTCACGGAAAACCACGTTCCCGCGAGCACCGCTGTGATGATGTGGTCTTCCGCGTCCGTGTCCAGGGAGGCCGCCGTGTCCAGAACGCCGCAGCAGATCTTCGAGAGCTACGTCCACGCCGGTCCCATGACGAGGAACGCCGATGCCCTCGCCGACAACTTCACCGAGGACGGCGTCCTCGAAGTGCCGCTGCTGCCCGCCGGCGCCACGTTCCCCAGGCGGCTGGCCGGCCGTGAGGAGATCCGCGGCGCGATGGCGGCCTACTACGAGCGACAGGCCGAGGACGGCCGCGGCTCGCCGAACTTCGAGAAGTCCGGATACGTCCTGCACACCACCTCCAGCCCCGACGTGTTCATCGCCGAGATCGACACCGTCTTCGACGGGGACGGTGACGGGGAGGAGGTGACCGTCTCGCTCGTACAGATCTTCCGCATCCGCGACGGGAAGATCGCCCGGCTGCGCGACTACTTCGCGCCGGAGCTGATGAGCTGACGCCGGCACCGCTGCCACGGACGTCCGCCCCGGCCGGAGAGGTCCCCGGCCGGGGCGGACGGACGCACGGACGGATCAGCCGACGGGGGTGAAGTCCTGCGAGGCGATGTATCCGGGGCGGCGGACCGGGGCGGCGAAGGGCTTCGCCGGGCGGTTCTCGACGCTGTTGAAGACGAGGAACACGTTGCTGCGGGGGTACGGGGTGATGTTGTCGCCCGAGCCGTGCATCGCGTTGCAGTCGAACCAGGTGGCCGAACCCGCCTTGCCGGTGAAGAGCTTGATGCCGCAGGCCGAGGCGAACTTGGTCAGCGCCTCGTCCGACGGGGTGCCGGCATCCTGCATCTGGAGGGACTTCTTGTAGTTGTCCTTCGGTGTCGCACCCGCACAGCCCAGGAAACTCCGGTGGGAGCCGGGCATGATCATCAGGCCGCCGTTGGTGGTGTGGTTCGGCGTGAGGGCGATGGACACCGACACGGTGCGCATGTGGGGCAGGCCGTCCTCGGCGTGCCAGGTCTCGAAGTCGGAGTGCCAGTAGAAGCCGCTGGCGCCGAAGCCGGGCTTGACGTTGATCCGGGACTGGTGCACGTACACCTCGGAGCCGAGGATCTGTCGCGCGCGCCCCACGACGCGCGGATCGGCCGCGAGGGCCGCGAACACCTCGCTGATCCGGTGGACCTCGAAGACGGAGCGCACTTCCCGGGACTTCGGCTCCACGATGGACCGCTCGTCGGCCAGCGTCGAGGGGTCGCGCAGCAGCCGGTCCATCTCCGTCCGGTAGACGTCCACCTCCTCGGGCGTGATCAGTTCGTCGACGGACAGGAAGCCGTCGCGCTCGTAGGTCTCCAGCTCGTGGGCCCACATCGGGCCCGGCGTGCCGGGCTCGGACCAGACGACGGGGTCCGCGCGGCCGGTGAGCACCTCCTGGGGGCCCCGGGTCGGATAGAGGTCGTTCACAGTGCGGGTGGATGCGTGGGTCATGGTGGTGCCTGCCTCTCCTCTCTGTGCGTTCTCGGTGCGTTTGTGTCAGGCGGGGTCGGGTTCGGTGAGCAGCGGGTACACGCCGTTCTCGTCGTGGTCCTCCCGGCCGGTCACGGGCGGGTTGAAGACGCACAGGCAGCGGAACTCGTGCTTCACGCGCAGGGTGTGCCGCTCGTGGCCGTCGAGGAGGTACATGGTTCCCGGCGTGATCGTGTAGGTCCGGCCCGTCTCCTCGTCCGTGAGCTCGGCCTCGCCTTCGGTGCAGACCACGGCCTCCACGTGGTTCGCGTACCACATGGACGTCTCGGTGCCGGCGTACAGGACGGTCTCGTGCAGGGAGAAGCCGACGCGTTCCCCGGCCAGGACGATGCGCTTGCTCTCCCAGGTGCCCGATGCGGCCCTGACGTGACGGTCGGTTCCCTCGATGTCCCGGAACGAGCGGACGATCATGGTGGTGCCCTTCGTGGTGTGCGGCGAGGTGCCGTTCAGACGGTTTCGCGGACGGAGCGGGCGAGGATGTCGAGGCCCTCGTCGAGTTCCCCGCCGGTGACGGTGAGCGCCGGGAGCAGCTTCACGACCTCGTCCGCGGGGCCCGAGGTCTCGACGAGGAGGCCGTGTTCGAAGGCCCTGCGGCACACCTCCGCGGCACGCTCCTTGTGGGCGAACTCCACGCCCCAGACGAGCCCGCGGCCCCGGTACGTCGCGCCCAGCCGGCTGTGCTCGTCGCACAGCTCGCGCAGCGCGCTCTCGACGCGCCCGCCCTGGACGAGGGTCCGCTCGCGCAGGACGCCGTCGCCCCAGTACGTCTCCAGCGCCGCGGTCGCGGTGACGAACGCCGGGTTGTTGCCGCGGAAGGTGCCGTTGTGCTCGCCGGGCTCCCACAGGTCCAGCTCGGGCTTGAACAGGCACAGGGACATGGGGAGTCCGTAGCCGCTGATGGACTTGGACAGCGTGACGATGTCGGGGGTGATGCCCGCCTCCTCGAAGGAGAAGAACTCACCGGTCCGGCCGCAGCCCATCTGGACGTCGTCGACGATCAGCAGCATGTCGCGGCGCCGGCACAGGTCGGCGAGGGCACGCAGCCATTCGGCGCGCGCCACGTTGATCCCGCCCTCGCCCTGGATCGTCTCGACGATGACGGCCGCCGGATGGTTGAGGCCGGAGCCCTGGTCCTCCAGCAGCCGCTCGAACCAGAGGAAGTCGGGGGTCCTGCCGCCGAGGTAGTTGTCGAACGGCATCGGGGTGCCGTGGACCAGCGGGATACCGGCGCCGGCCCGTTTGAAGGCGTTGCCCGTGACGGCGAGCGAGCCGAGCGACATGCCGTGGAAGGCGTTGGTGAAGGACACGACCGCCTCGCGGCCCTTGGCCTTCCGCGCCAGCTTCAGCGCCGCTTCGACGGCGTTGGTGCCGGTGGGCCCCGGGAACATCACCTTGTAGGGCAGGGCGCGGGGTTCGAGGACGTGAGACCGGAAGGACTCGAGGAAGGCCCTCTTGGCGGTCGTCGACATGTCGAGGCCGTGGGTGATGCCGTCCCGCTCCAGGTAGTCGAGCAGGGCACGCTTGAGGACGGGGTTGTTGTGGCCGTAGTTCAGGGACCCGGCGCCCGCGAAGAAGTCCAGGTAGGAGCGGCCGTGTTCGTCGTACAGCCGGCTCCCCGTGGCGCGTTCGAAGACGACGGGCCAGGCGCGGCAGTAGCTGCGCACCTCGGACTCCACGGTCTCGAAGACGGACAGGACCGGCTCGGTCATGGTCAAGGCAACTCTCCTGTGGGCGTGGGGGTGTTCGGTACTGGTACGAGTGCGTGCGGGGGGTGGCGCGGACGGCTCAGAAGTGGAGCGGCCCGATGCGGTGCAGGACCTCGGGGGCGTGTCCGCCGTCCGGGAACTCCTCCGGGTTGAACAGCACTTCGCGCGTGAGCGTGGCGCCGTGCCGTGCCGCGTACGAGGCGAACAGCCGCTCCGACGCGCGGTTTCCGGGGGAGATGGTGGTTTCCATGGAGCGCAGGCCGTGTTCCGCCGCCACGCGGGCGGAGAGGCTGTCGAGCAGGGCCCCGGCGATGCCCTGGCCCCGGACGGATGCGTCGACGGCGACCTGCCAGACGAGCAGGGTTCCGGGGCTTTCGGGCCGCAGGTATCCGCTGACGAACCCGACGGCCCGCCCGGCCGCGTCGCGGGCCACCGCGGACGTGCCGGCGAAGTCACGGCACCAGAGGAGGTAGCTGTAGGACGAGTTGAGGTCAAGGGTCCCGGAGTCGCGGGCGAGGCGCCACAGCAGGGGGCCGTCACCCGGGCGGGGGCGGTCGATGTGCGTCGTCGGGCCGGTCGAAGGGGTCGGGATGTACGGGGTGGGCGAGAGGGTCTTCCTGTAATGGGCCAGTTCTGCATGAGCAGTCATGCGGGCCGAAGTTACCCAGGGACGGCGCAAATTGCATGGCCCCAAGGGGTTACGCGGCCGACATTGCCCGTGATATATGCAGCCGCCTTTCGGAGGCTGTGAAATGCAGTCAGCGAGACCGGATTCCTGGTAAAAGTCCGGACATTTCCACCGCACCCCTCGTTTCATAACGAGCAGATAACGTCTTTTCCCTGCCTTACTTTCCCCTTTGAATGTGAGCTCTTCGTCGACCCCTCGGGGGTTTCGTTCGCGAACGGGCGGCAATAAGCGGCAATCAGAAGTTACCGAGAGGTAGCCAGGGGGGTGGCGGGGCTGTAGCGTCGGCGGCCGAGAGGGGAGAGCCATGCCTCGTACGTTCACGGTGTCCGACTGCATCGTCGTCCACGTCCACCCCGCCGAGGTCTACCGGCGCGTGTCCGATCCCGCGCGGATGGGCGACTGGAGCCCGGAGAACCTCGGCGCCACCGTTCACGGCGGCGCGGGTGGGACGCGGGTCGGGATGGTCTTCGACGGGCGGAACAAGCGGGGCGCCTTCCGCTGGACCACTCGGTGCACCGTGACGGCGGCCGAGGAGGACCGGCTGTTCCGGTTCCGGGTGCATGCGATCGGGATCCGGCGCCCGCGCGTGCCCGGCTCCATCGCCACCTGGGAGTACCGGTTCGAGCCGGTCCCGGAGGGCACCCGGGTCACCGAGACGTGGACCGACGACCGCCGCTCCTGGCCGGACTTCGTGGCCCACGCCTTCGACCGGGTCGCGACGCGCGGGCACACCTTCGCCGATTTCCAGCGCAGGAACATCGGCACCACGCTGCGCAACCTCAAGAAGGCCCTGGAGGCGGAGTCGGTGCCCGACACCGCGTGAGCCCGGCGGAGGGGCGCGCGGCGCCCGCGGTCAGGCGGCCGGCTTGCCCGGCTGGTCGTGCGTCGAGCAGTGGATGCCGCCGCCGCCCGAGGCGATCGTGTCGATCGAGACCGGCACGACGTCCCGCTTGGGGAAGTGCTCCTGGAGGATGCCCCGCGCCCGGTCGTCGGCCTGACGGTCCCCGAACCTGGGCATGAAGACGGCGTCGTTGGCGATGTAGAAGTTGGCGTAGGTCGAAACGAAGTCGTCTCCGCGGCCCGTGATCCTGTCCAGGTCGGGCTGCGGCAGGTCGATGACCTCGAAGCGCCGGCCGCGGGCGTCCGTCGCCTTCGACAGGACGGATTTGGCCTGGTCGGCGGAGCGCGACCAGGAGTCCGCCGGGGTACTGGGGTGTGCGCGGTCCAGCAGGACCACACCGGGCGCGGTGAAGCGCACCAGGCTGTCCACGTGGGCGTCCGTGATGTCCTCGCCGCGCACGCCGGCCAGCCAGACCACCTTCTCGACCCCCAGGGTCTGCTTGAGCTCCGCCTCGATGGTGTCCCGGCTCTTGCCCCGGTTGCGGTTGTCGTTGACGATCGAGCTCTCGGTGATGAGCAGGGTGCCCTCGCCGTCGGGCTCGAAGGATCCGCCTTCCGCGACCAGCGGGGCCTGGACCCGCGGGATCCCGTACTTCTGGAGCAGATTGCGGCCGACCGCGCCGTCGTTCCCGTGCTGCTGCTTGTTGCCCCAGCCGTTGAAGTTGAAGTCGACCCCGACGACCTTGCCGCCCTCCTCGACGAACACGGGCACGGTGTCGCGGGCCCAGAGGTCGTCGACGGAGAGGGGGATCACCTCGACCTGCGAGCCGCACGCCCGCTGCGCCGCGTCCACCTGATCGGGCCGGGCCATCATGACGACCGCCTCGTACTCCCCGACGGCCCGGGCGATCCGCGCGATGTCCTCGCGTACGTAGGGCAGGTCCCGCTCCCAGACCGAGGACAGCGCCGGCCAGGACATGAACGTACGGGTGTGGCTCTCCCACTCGGCGCCCAGCCGGCGCCCGCCGGTGGCGGCGGCGAGCTGGGAGGACCCGCCGGTGGCACCGGCCTGTGTTCCGCCCCCGGAGGGGCCGCAGGCCGAGGCGCCCGTGACGATCGCGCCGATTCCGGCGAGGGTGCGAAGGACGGTACGGCGGGTGGTGGGAAGGAAGGACACGGGAAGCTCCGGGGGTGGGCTGGCGGCTACGGACCAGGGTGCGCGCTCCGCACCGGGAACGGCCGCTCCGCGCGCAGGGGGAGGCGGCCACGTGTCGCCACTGTCGCACTGACTGGAAATTCAGTCAATTTCGGGGACCGGGGGAGAGCTCAAGCGGCCCAGCTCCACTCCGATCGCCTCGCGCAGCAGGCCGCGCGCGTGGTCCAGGGGGAGCAGGCCGCTGAGCCAGCGGACGCTGAGCCCCTCCAGCAGGGCGGTCAGCCGTTCCGCCGTGGCGGTGACGGCCCCGGCCGGCGCGGCCGGGCACAGCGCGGCGAGGTGGCCGGCGACCTCCGCCACCCAGGCCGTTCCGGCCGCGGCGAGCTCGTCCCGCAGCTCCGGATCGAAGACCGAATGGGCCCGCAGCTCTCCCCAGGCCGTGCTGTTCTCGCGCACCTCGGGCAGCTCCTGGAACTCCAGCAGCAGGGTCTGCTCCAGGAGCTGCCGCGGGTCGGACGGGCGGCCGGCCGCCCCTCCGTCGCCCGTCGTGGTGTAGCGGTCCGCCCGGTCCCCGATGAACGCCAGGGCGTGGCGCAGGATGCCCGTGCGGTCCTTGAAGTGGTAGTAGACCAGGGCGGTGGACACGCCGGCCTCGGCGGCGAGGTCCGCCACCCGCAGCCCCCGCACGCCCCGACGGGCGATGACCCGCGCGGCGCCCGCGAGGATTGCTCTTCTGCTGTCGGTCACCGTGTGATCCCCCGATCGCTCCTGGCCGTGCCGTGTGCGTCTCGGATTGTCGCACGCCTACTGAAAAATCAGTCAGTGCAGGAGGGGTCGTCCCGGCGAGCCGGGCGTTCCCCTCCGCACGCGCGGTGACGGCCCGCGTACGCCGGCCGGGGAACGCCCCGGTAAGGTGCGGGCATGGCGTCTCGCAGCACTCAGATCCTCGAAGCGGCCGCCCGGGTGATCGCCCGGCGCGGGGTCCGCGGGCTGCGCGTGGAGGAACTCGCGGCCGAGGCCGGCGTTTCCACGGCCCTGATCTACTACCACTTCAAGGACCGCACGGGGGTCCTGCGCCAGACCCTCGAATTCATCAACGACCGCGCGGAGCGCTACACCACGGACCGTGATCCGGACGGGCCGCCGCTCACCCCTCGGGAAGAGCTGGAGGAGACCCTGCTGCTGGAGCTCCAGGACACCGTCGAGGTGCGGGAGAACAGCTCGGCCTGGGGTGAACTGCGGGCGAGCGCCGTCTTCGACGAGGTGCTGCGCGAGGATCTGGCCCGGGCCACCCTGGTGTGGGTCCAGGAGGTCGCCGCGCTGCTGGGCCAGGTCCAGCCGATGGCGCCGGCCTCTGCGCTGGCCGCCGCGGCCGAGCGGCTCACCGCCCTTCTGGAGGGGCTCAGCATGCGCTGGCTCAGCGGCGGCATCAAGATCGGCCACGCGCGGGAGCTGATGCGCGGCGCCATCGACGCCGAACTGGCCGGGCTCCGGCGCAACTGACGCACCGGCCTCCCGGGGTACCTCCCGCCCTGCGGACCTGCCCTCTTGGAAACCGGGCTTTTCGTCGCCCACTCTCTTGACTGAATTTTCAGTCAGTGCCAAAGTCGCCCCGGAGGGCGGACTTCCGGCCCAGCTGTCCACCGTCGCTGTTCACCGCGGCCGAACTCGCCCGGGTGGTCGCTGCCTCCGCGCTCCGAACCCGCCCTCCACTCTTGACTGAATTTTCAGTTCAGTGGAAGACTCCGCCAACGGAAGAAACGAGACCCTGATGGCCGAATACCGTATGCCCGCCGAATGGTCCGAGCACGAGGGCTGCCTGATGGCCTGGCCCACCCGCGCGGACCTGTGGGGAACCGCGCTCGCCGACGCGAAGGAGGAGTACGCCGACGTCGCCCGCGCCATCGCCGCCTTCGAACCCGTGACGATGGTCGCCCCGCCCGGCCACGGGGAGGAGGCCCGCGCCCGCTGCGGGGAGGAGGGGGCCGGCGTCACCGTCATCGAGCTGCCGCTCGACGACTCCTGGTTCCGCGACTCCGCCCCCCTGTTCGTCCTCGACGGGGACGGCAACCGCGCCGGCGTGGACTTCCGCTTCAACGCCTGGGGCCGCAAGCACCACCCCTTCGACGCCGACGACCGGGTCAGCGCCCTGCTGCTGGAGCACGTCGGGGCCGACCGGATCGCCTCCGACATGATCCTCGAAGGCGGCGCGATCACCGTCGACGGCGACGGCACACTGATCACCACCGAGCAGTGCCTGCTGCACCCCAACCGCAACCCGGACCTGGGCCGCGACGAGATCGAGGCCGAACTCAAGACCCGGCTCGGGGTCACCAAGGTCATCTGGCTGCCGTACGGCGGACTCCTCGACACCGAAACCGACGGACACGTCGACGGCGTCTGCGCGTTCGCCGCGCCCGGCACGGTCGTCGTCTCCCTGCCGTCCGACCCCGCCCACCCGGACTACGCCCGCATGCGCGCCAACCGCGCGGTCCTGGAAGCCACCACCGACGCCCGGGGCCGCCGGCTGGAGATCATCGACGTGCCGCAGACGGCCTTCGCGCCCTTCGCCGACGGCGAGATCGAGGTCTCGTACCTGAACTACTACGTCGCCAACGGCGGAGTCGTCGTCCCGGTGGCCGGGGTGCCCCAGGACGAGGAGGCCCTCGCCGTCATCGCTTCGGCCCACCCCGGCCGCAAGGTCGTCGGAGTGCGGGCCCGCGCCGTCGCGTTCGGCGGTGGCGGGGTCCACTGCATCACCCAGCAGATCCCCGCCGCGCGTACGACAGCGGCCCCCACGCCCACGGCGACCACCGCCGGCTGACCCGCGTACGGCCGTTCCGGGCGGACCGCCCCGGCGTCCGCCCGCCCCCCCCCCCCCCGGCATCCCTCACGGAAATGAGAGCGCGACGATGTCCACCTCCCCACCCCGCACGGGCAGACGCCCCCACCGCCGGCCCGGACGCCGCACCGCGGGCCTCACCACCGCGGTCCTGACCTCGCTCGCCCTGCTCTGCGCCTGCGCGGGGCCGCCCAAGGCCGACGGCGGCCCCGTCACCGACGTCCACCTCTCCGCCTCCACGCCCCTGGCGCGCGGCGAGATCGACTCCTTCAGCTGGGCCGTCTACGCCGAGCCGCCCACGCTCGACTACACGATGGCCTTCGACTACCCGCAGAACACCATCCTGTCCAACGTGTGCGAGAGCCTGATGCGCTGGACCCCGGCCCTCACCACTGAGCCCGGCCTCGCCCAGAAGGCGTCCAACCCCGATCCCACCACGTGGATCTACGACCTGCGCCCCGGCGTGCGCTTCCACGACGGCAGGGAAATGACCGCCGACGACGTGGTCTTCAGCCTCGGCCGGCAGATGGACCCCGACAACGCCGCCGCCTGGGCCCAGGTGTTCCAGAACGTCACCTCCGTCACCAAGAGCGGTCCGCTCCAGGTCACCGTCAAACTGAAGAAGCCCGACTCCCAGTTCCCGCAGTACATGGCCACCGCCGCAGGGGTCGTTGCCTCCAAGTCGGCCGTCGAGGCGGCGGGCAAGGACTACGGCACCACCGGCGGCCTCGCCTGCACCGGTCCCTTCGAACTCGGCACGTGGAACAAGGGCCAATCGGTCGAGCTCAACCGCTTCGACGGCTACTGGGGCACCAAGGCCAAGTCGAAGAAGGCGGTGTTCCGCGTCCTGACCGACCCTTCGGCCCGCACCAACGCGCTGCTCAGCGGGGAGGTCGACGGCGGCTACCTGATCCCCACCGAGAGCTACGCCCGCCTGCGCGACAGCGGCGCGGGCACCCTGTACTTCGGCGAGGGCCTGAGCACCGTCAACGTCAACATCACCAACATGCAGGGCGCCCTCGGCGACGTCCGCGTCCGCCGGGCCCTGTCCCTGGCCCTCGACCGCACCGGATTCGTCAAGGCCGGACTCGGCGGCGCCGGCACCGTCACCAACTCCCTCACCACACGGGCCGCGTGGGCCGCCGCCCCCGAACACACCCTGAAGACGGCGTTCGACAGCCTCCCGCCCTCCGGCCAGGACATCGAACAGGCCAAGGCCCTGATCAAGGAGGCCGGGGCCACCGGCAAGTCCCTGACCATGGCCACCAGTTCCATAGGCCAGGACGTGTCCCTCCTCGCCACCGCCGTCCAGGCGGCCGGCACCCGCATCGGCCTGGACATCCGGCTGAAGACCATCGCCCCCAACGCGTTCACCGCGCTGTTCACCGACCCCGGGGCGCGCGAGGGCATCGACATGTTCCCGCTCACCTACTACGACTCGATCACCGACCCCCTCGACCTGCTGTCGAACTTCAAGACCGGCGCCTACATGAACTTCGCCGGCCACAGCGACCCCGAGTACGACCGGCTCGTCGAGCAGGCCGCCGCCGTCTACCCGGTCGAGCAGCGGCTGGACATCGAGGCGAAGCTCCAGCACCAGGCCTCCGAGCAGCTGCTGTGGATCCCCGTCGCCGAGTGGCCGACCGCCCTCTTCCTGGGCAAGCGGATCACCGGAGCGCCCACCACGATCTCGTACATGTACCACCCGTGGGCCGCCGACGTGGGGGCCGCGCAGTGAACTTCGTCCGCTTCGCCGTGCGACGGGGGGCGGAAATGGCCGCCACCCTCCTCGTCGCCTCGTTCCTGGTCTTCGGCGCCATGTACCTGGCGCCCGGCAGCCCGGCGAGCTTCCTGCTCGCCGGCCGGTCGGCCTCCCCGGAGGCCCTCGCCTCGATCAACGCCCAGTACCACCTGGACGATCCCTTCCTCGTACGCTACTTCCGCTGGCTCGGGGACGTGCTGCAGGGCGACTTCGGGCGCTCGATCACCTACCGCACCGACGTCTCCCGCCTGTTGGCGGACCGGCTCCCCGTGACGCTGCTGCTGATCGCCATGGCCCTCGTCGTGGTCGTCGCCATCGGCCTGCTGCTGGGCCGGACCGCCGCCGTCCGCGGCGGCGCCACCGACTCCGCCATCCTGGTCACCACGACGTTCGCCGTCGGAACCCCGTCCTTCGTCGCGGCCGTCCTGCTCCAGGGCCTGTTCGCCGTCCGGCTCGGCTGGTTCCCCAGCAGCGGCGCCGGCGAGGGCCTCGGCGACATGCTCTGGCACCTCGCGCTCCCCGCGGTCGCCCTCGCGCTCTACCTGATCGGCATGCTCGCCCGGGTCACCCGCTCCGCCATGCTCGAAGCCCTCGACAGCGAGCACGTCACCGTCGCCCGCAGCCGCGGCGTCCCCGAACGCCAGGTCATCCGCCGCCACGTCCTGCGCAACTCCCTCGGCACGGTCCTGACCACCGGCGGACTGATCGTCTCCACCCTGCTCGTGTGCACCATCCTCGTGGAGACCGCCTTCAGCATCGGCGGCATCGGCCAGCTCCTCGAACTGTCCACCACCACCAAGGACTTCCCCACCGTCCAGGCGATCTCCCTGATCATCGTCGCCCTCTTCATGACCGTGAACCTGCTCGTGGACCTGGCCCTGCCCCTGGTCGACCCCCGGGTCACCCTCACCTCCGGGAAGGCCACCGCGTGACCGCCGTCCTGACCCGCCGGCCGGGCCTCTCCCGGATCCGCGCCGCCGGTTCCCCGCTCCACGCCGTCTGCCTGGCACTCGTCGGCCTGGTCGTCCTCGCCGCGCTCCTCGCGCCCTGGTTGGCGGCCCAGGACCCCAACGCCGTCGATCTGGGCAACGCCCTCGCCGGCCCCTCCGCCGCGCACCCCCTCGGCGTGGACGCCGCCGGCCGCGACACCCTCTCCCGGCTGCTGCTCGGAGCGCGCACCTCCCTGCTCGGCCCGCTGGGCGTCGTCGCCTTCTCCACCGTCGCCGGCATCGCCATCGGCACGGCCGCCGCCTGGCGGGGCGGCCGGCTCGACTCCGTACTGTCCCGGAGCACGGAACTGGTCTTCGCCTTCCCCGGCATGCTGCTCGCCATCCTGATCATCTCGGTCTACGGCGAAGGCCTGCTCGCCCCCGTCATCGCCCTCGCCGTGGCCTACCTGCCCTACGTCAGCCGCCTCACCCGCTCGCTCGTCCTCGCCGAGCGCGCCCGCCCCTACGTCAGCGCCCACCAGGTCCAAGGGCACTCGGCCGTGCAGATCTGCCTGCGCCACATCCTGCCCAACATCGCCCCCGTCGTCCTCGCCCAGTCCACCATCAACTTCGGCTACGCCCTCATGGACCTCGCCGGACTGTCGTTCCTCGGACTGGGCGTCCCCGCCCTCACCCCCGACTGGGGCCGCATGGTCTTCGACGGACAGACCGCCATCCAGCACGGCTACCCGCTGTCCGCGATCCTGCCCTGCGCCTTCATCGTGCTGACCGTGGTCGCCTTCAACGTGGTGGGCGAGCGGTGGGCCGACCGTGTCGCCAGGAGAGACAGATGAACACGCTCGACATCCAAGGGCTACGGGTCACCCTGCCCGGCACCGCCCGGCCCGTCCTCGACGGCGTCGACCTCACCGTCGCCGCCGGCGAGACCGTCGCCCTCGTCGGCGAGTCCGGCTCCGGCAAATCCCTCACCTCCCGCAGCGCACTGCGCCTGCTGCCACCCGGCGCGGTCGTCGAGGGCGCCGTACGGGTCGGCGGGCAGGACGTGCTCGCCATGGACCCCGGCCGGCTGCGCGGCGTACGGGCCGGCACGGTGGCCATGGTCTTCCAGGACCCGCGCGCCGCCGTCAACCCGCTGCGCCGCATCGGCGACTTCCTCACCGAGAGCGTCACGCTCACCGGGACGATGAACGGGCCGGCCGCCACGGCCCGCGCTGTCGAACTGCTGCGGGCCGTGGGCCTGGACGAGACCGTGCTGCGCAAGTACCCCGGCCAGGTCTCCGGCGGCATGCTCCAGCGCGTCGTGATCGCGGCCGCCCTCATGGGGGACCCCGCGCTCCTGCTGGCCGACGAGCCCACCACCGCACTGGACGTCACCAGCCAGGCCGAGGTCATCGCCGTCCTGGCGGGCCTGCGCGAACGCTTCGGCACCGGTCTGCTGTTCGTCACCCACGACCTCGACCTCGCCGCCGCCATCAGCGACCGCGTCTACGTCATGTACGCCGGGCGGATCGCGGAGACCGGCCCCGCCGAAACCCTCTTCACACGCCCCCGGCACCCGTACACCGCCGCGCTCCTCGCCTCCACCCCGCGGATGCAGGGCCCCCGGGGCAGGCTCGCCGCCATCGAGGGCCAGCCTCCGGACCTGCGGGAGCCGCTGTCCGGCTGCGCCTTCGCCGCCCGCTGCCCCCTCGCCACGGAGGTCTGCGACCAGCGGGCGCCGCTGCCGGCCGCCGCCCCGGACCGGCCTGAGCACCGGGCCGCCTGCCACCACAGCGACCTGCTCGAAGGGAGCGCCGTCGATGCCTGAGACCGTACTGGAGGTCACCGGACTGCGCCGCTCCTTCGGAGCCGTCCGCGCGGTGGACGACGTGTCCTTCACCCTCCCCGAGGGCGGATCACTGGGCATCGTGGGGGAGTCCGGCTCCGGCAAGACGACCACCGCCCGCATCGTCGTCGGCCTGGAGCACGCCGACGAAGGGGACGTACGGGTCCGCGGCCGCTCCCGCACCGAACGCAGCCGGGGCCGTGCCGCGCGGCTGGCCCGCGCCCGCGAGATCCAGATGGTCTTCCAGGACCCGTACCTCTCCCTCGATCCGCGCACCAGCGTCGAAGCGGCCCTGCGCGAAACGCTGAAGCTGCACTTCCCGGGCCGCGACCACGCGCGGCGCGTACGGGAACTGCTCGACCAGGTCGGTCTGGGTACCCGGGCCGCCGACGCCCTGCCCCGCCGGCTCTCCGGCGGCCAGCGCCAGCGCGTCGCGATCGCCCGGGCCCTCGCCGTCGAACCGGCCGTCCTCATCCTGGACGAGGCCGTCGCCGCGCTCGACGTCTCCGTACAGGCGCAGATCCTCAACCTGCTGGCCGACATCCGGGAGCAGACCGGGATCGGGTACCTGTTCATCACCCACGACCTCGGCGTCGTCCGGTGCGTCACCGACGAGATCGTCGTGATGCGGCACGGGGCCGTGGTCGAACAGGGCGGCACGGAGCAGGTGCTGGCCGCGCCCCGGCACCCGTACACCCGGCTGCTGCTGGAGTCCGTGCCCCGCCCGGGCTGGGACCCGGCGGCCATCGCCGCGGCCCGACGGGCCCTCTAGCCGGCCCGACCTCCCCCACGGTCAACCCCGCTGTCGGCGGGGTGAGTCGAATCCCCGAAGGAGACCCCTCATGAACGTTCACGCAGCACACCCGCCCGGTGAGGGCACGGGCATGGGAAGGCGCAGCTTCCTGGCAGCGGCGGGACTCACCGCCGCGGCCGCCGCCCTCGCGGCGACCGAGGGCCGGGCGCGCGCGGCGGCGGTGCGACCCGCCGCGGCGGCGGGCGCCCTCCGCGTGCCGATCGAAGACGTCCGCCACGCGCGCACCTGGATGGCCTGGCCCGACAGCACCTCCATCTGGGGCGGCAAACTCGCCGGCGTCCAGTCGGACATCGCGCTCATCGCCCGCACCGTCGCCGCGTACGAGCCCGTCTACCTCTGCGCCAACTCCGCCGCCGCCGCCAAGGCCCGCTCGATGTGCGGCCCGACGGTCACCGTCCTGTCCACCATCCCCGTCGACGACTGCTGGATGCGCGACACCGGCCCGGTCTTCCGCACCGACGGCGCGGGCGGCCTGGACGCGGTCGGCCTCAACTTCAACGGCTGGGGCAACAAGCAGACCCACTCCAGGGACGCCCTGGTCGCCGGCCGGATCGCCGCCCACGTCGGCGTCCCGTTCACTGCCGCAGGGCTGGTGGGCGAGGGCGGCGCGGTCGAACAGGACGGCGCGGGCACCCTGATGGCCACCCGCAGCAGCCTCGTGAACAGGAACCGCAACCCCGGAATGTCGCAGACCCGGATCGAGGCCGCGCTGCGCTCCGCCTACGGCGCCTCCAAGGTCATCTGGTTCGACGGAGTGACCGGCCAGGACATCACCGACGACCACGTCGACGCGACCTCCCGCTTCCTGGCCCCCGGCAGGGCCCTGGTCCAGATGCCGCTGGCCTCGGACAGCGACGCCTTCGCCAAGGACGCGCGCCAGCAGTACCAGATCCTGTCCGCGGCCACCACCGCGGACGGCGCCCGCATGGCGGTGGAGAAGCTCCAGGGCCCCGACTACGACAAGATCCGCTCCACGAACCGGGACTTCCTCGCCTCCTACGCCAACTACTACGTGTGCAACGGCGCGGTCATAACCGGCCAGTTCGGCGACACCCGCGCCGACGCCGCGGCGAAGGCCACGCTGACCCGCCTCTTCCCGGGCCGCGTCGTCGAACAGATCGACATCGACCGCCTCGGCACCGGTGGCGGCGGCGTCCACTGCGTCACGCAGCAGCAGCCGATGCCGTAACGACGTGCGACGGGCAGCGGTTGACCAGCTCTGCCCGCCGACGACGCAAGAGAAGCCCGCCGGCGCAGCCGGCGGGCTTCGGCATGTCCGGGCCCGCCCACGGCCGTCCGGGCCGGGCCGGGGCGCGGCGTGCGTGTCGCGGTGACGGGCGCGGGACGCCACGCATCTGGACCTGGCCGAATGCTGTCGCTCGCCGCGGCAAACACCATCCGGGACAAGATCACTGCATCGAGGTAATACGGGGGGTTTCTCAAGGTCGACTGGGCGTACGGGCCGTTAATGTTCCCCCGGATCTGGACGGATTCCCGGATATTCGCCCTCTTTTTCCTCTTTCACCGGTGACGCGCATGCACGCCGATCACCGCCCTTACGAAGGAGCGCCCGACCGATGACCGTTGACACCAGCCCGGAAGCGCAGCTGGAGCCGCCCCAGCAGTCCAGCCTGAGCACGGCGGCCGCCCGCAACCTTGCCAGCACCACCAAGTCCGCCCCGCAGATGCAGGAGATCACCTCCCGGTGGCTGCTGCGCATGCTCCCCTGGGTGGAGACCAAGGGCGGCACCTACCGGGTGAACCGCCGGCTGAGCTACACCGTCGGCGACGGACGCATCGAGTTCATCCAGGACGGCGGCGACGTGCGGGTGATCCCGCGCGAGCTCGGCGAACTGGCCCTGCTGCGCGGCTTCGACGACGAGGAGGTGCTGACGGCGCTCGCCGGCCGGTGCGTCCAGCGTGACTTCCGCGCCGGTGAGGTGCTGGTCGAGCGCGGCACCCCCGCCGAGCAGATCCACCTGATCGCCCACGGTCGCATCAACCAGACCTCCGCCGGCAAGTACGGGGACGCGGTCTCGGTGGCCGTACTCGCCGACGGCGAGGGATTCGGCGAGAACGCCCTGCTGGACGCCGACGCCAAATGGGACTACACCGCCACCGCCGAGACCCCCGGCACCCTGCTCACCCTGTCCCGCACCGAGTTCGCCGCCGTGATGTCCGCGGCGCCGAGCCTCCAGGCCCACATCCAGCGGTTCAGCTCGCTCCCGCACCAGCGGCAGAACAAGCACGGTGAGGCCGAGATCGCGATGTCGGCCGGCCACACGGGCGAGGCCGAACTGCCCGGCGCCTTCGTCGACTACGAGCTCAAGCCGCGCGAGTACGAACTCTCCATCGCGCAGACCGTGCTGCGGATCCACACCCGGGTCGCCGACCTCTACAACGGGCCGCACAACCAGACCGAGGAACAGCTCAGGCTCACCATCGAGGCGCTGCGCGAGCGCCAGGAGCACGAGCTGGTCAACAACCGCGAGTTCGGCCTGCTGAACAACGCCGACTTCAAGCAGCGGATCCAGACCCACTCCGGCCCGCCCACCCCGGACGACCTCGACGAGCTGCTCTGCCGCCGCCGCGGCACCAAGTTCTTCCTCGCCCACCCCCGGACGATCGCGGCGATCGGCCGCGAGCTCAACGCCCGCGGCCTCTACCCGGACCACGTCGACGTGGGCGGGCAGTCGGTCCCGGCCTGGCGCGGGGTCCCGATCCTGCCCTGCAACAAGATCCCGATCAGCAAGGACAACACCAGCTCGGTCATCGCCATGCGTACGGGCGAGGACAACCAGGGCGTCATCGGTCTGCGGCAGACCGGTCTGCCGGAGGAGTACGAGCCGGGCCTGTCGGTGCGCTTCATGGGCATCGACGAGCGGTCGATCATCTCCTACCTGGTCTCCACCTACTATTCCGCCGCCGTCCTGGTGCCCGACGCGCTCGGCGTGCTGGAGAACGTGCAGATCGCCCGCAGGCGCGACTAGCCGCCCCGCCCGACGGCCCCGACGCCCACGACACCCGGACCTTCCCGGGTCTACCGAGCATGCCCGGGATCCGGAACAGCCCACCCGACCTCATCAAGGAGCCACGGATGCCCGATCCCGGGCCTTCCCCTCTGCAGTCGAGCCTGCCCGCCGCTGCGGCCCGATTCGGGGCCCACGTCCTCGCCACCGTCCAGCCCTCCGGTGTCGAAGCGGCCGCCGGCGTCCTGCCCGCCCCGCCCCCGCCGCCGGTGCTGCCTTCCGGACCCGCTCCCGCCCTGGAGCGGATCCTGCGCGGCCCCCGCGGTCTGGGTACGGCGAGCCTGCACTGGGGCCGGAGCGCGGAGCCGGCGACGGCTCCGGAGCCCGAGGCGCCGCCGGCGGGCAATCCGATCCCGGGCCTCTACCACCACCCGGTGCCGGAGCCCGACCCGGCGCGGGTGGAGGAGGTCAGCCGGAGGATCAAGCGCTGGGCGGTGGACGAGGTCCAGGCGTACCCCCCGGAGTGGGAGGACCAGTTCGACGGCTTCTCCGTGGGCCGCTACATGGTCGCCTGCCACCCGGACGCCCCGACCGTGGACCACCTGATGCTCGCCACGCGGCTGATGGTCGCCGAGAACGTCGTGGACGACATCTACTGCGAGGACCACGGCGGTTCGCCCGTCGGACTTGGCGGAAGGCTTCTGCTGGCGCACACCGCCCTCGACCCGGTCCACACGACGAACGAGTACGCGCCGGCCTGGGCGGAGTCGCTCCTCTCGGACGCGCCGCGGCGCTCCTACCGCTCCGCCATGGAGTACTTCGTCCGGGCGGCCACCCCCTCCCAGGCGGACCGGTTCCGGCACGACATGGCCCGGCTGCACATGGGGTACCTCGCCGAAGCGGCCTGGGCCGAGACGGAGTACGTCCCGGAGGTGTCCGAGTACCTGGCGATGCGCCAGTTCAACAACTTCCGCCCCTGCCCCACCATCACCGACACCGTCGGCGGCTACGAACTGCCGGCGGACCTGCACGCCCAGCCCGCCATGCAGCGGGTCATCGCGCTCGCGGGGAACGCCACCACCATCGCCAACGACCTGTACTCGTACACCAAGGAACTCAAGAGCCCCGGCCTGCACCTGAACCTGCCGGTGGTGATCTCCGAGAAGGAGGGCCTCTCCGACAAGGAGGGCTACCTGAAGGCGGTCGAGGTCCACAACGACCTCATGCACGCGTTCGAGGCCGCGGCCGCCGAACTGGGCGCCGCGTGCCCCGACCCGAGGGTTCTCCGCTTCCTGCGGGGAGTGGCCACATGGGTCGACGGCAACCACTACTGGCACATGAGCAACACCTACCGCTACACCCTGCCCGACTTCTGGTAAGGATGGACTTATCCGTGACTAGCACCGAATTCACCACCACCACCGCTACCCCTACCGGCACTTCCGTGATCATCCCCGCGCCTGCGACGCCCTACCAGGGGGACATCGCCCGCTACTGGAACAACGAGGCCCGGCCCGTGAACCTGCGGCTCGGCGATGTCGACGGCCTTTACCACCACCACTACGGCATCGGCGACGTCGACCACGCCGCCCTCGGTGACACCGAGGACAGCGAGTACGAGAAGAAGCTCGTCGCCGAACTCCACCGGCTGGAGTCCGCCCAGGCCGAAGTCCTCCTGGACCACCTCGGCCCCATGGGGCGCGACGACACGCTCGTCGACGCCGGCTGCGGCCGCGGCGGCTCGATGGTCATGGCCCACCAGCGCTTCGGATCCAAGGTCGAGGGCGTCACCCTGTCGGCCAAGCAGGCCGATTTCGCCAACCAGCGCGCCCGTGAACTCGGCATCGAGGACCACGTCCGGGCCCGCGTCTGCAACATGCTGAGCACGCCCTTCGAGACCGGGCAGGCCGCGGCCTCGTGGAACAACGAGTCGAGCATGTACGTCGACCTGCACGACCTCTTCGCCGAGCACTCCCGGATCCTCGCGGTCGGCGGCCGCTACGTGACCATCACCGGCTGCTGGAACCCGCGTTACGGCCAGCCCTCGAAGTGGGTCTCCCAGATCAACGCGCACTTCGAGTGCAACATCCACTCCCGCCGCGAGTACCTGCGCGCCATGGCCGACAACCGTCTCGTCCCGCAGGCCGTCGTCGACCTGACCCCCGCGACCCTGCCCTACTGGGAGCTCCGGGCCACGTCCTCGCTGGTCACCGGCATCGAAGAGGCCTTCATCGAGTCCTACAAGGACGGCTCCTTCCAGTACGTCCTGATCGCGGCCGACCGCGTCTGACCGACCGCGCCGGCCCACCGGCGGCAGGAGGGGCCGGGTCCGTCTCCCGACGGGCCCGGCCCCTCCGCGGCGCATCCCCCAGCTGGCGGCCCCCCGGTCCCCTTCCGAGTGACACCCCCGCAGGGCCTCGCCGTCCGGCGGCCGCCCGGGGCCGACGATCGCCAGCGGCCGTACCCGTTCCGGCCGACGGGAGATCACGTGCACGTCCTGCTCGCCGCCAGCGCCTTCAACAGCCTCACCCAGAGGGTCCACGCCGAACTGAGGGACCACGGCCACCACGTGGCGGTCGAACTCGCCCTGTCCGGCGACTCCCTGGCCGACGCCGTCCGCCGCCACCGGCCGGACCTCGTCGTGGCGCCGATGCTGAAGACGGCCGTCCCCCGCGAGGTCTGGTCCGCGCACACCTGCCTGATCGTCCACCCCGGGCCCGTCGGCGACCGGGGTCCCTCCTCGCTCGACTGGGCCGTCACCGAGGACGAGACCCGATGGGGCGTCACCGTCCTGCAGGCCGACGAGGAGATGGACGCCGGCGACGTCTGGGCGTCCGTCGACTGCCCGCTGCCGCCCGTGGGCAAGAGCGACGCCTACCGCGGCGAGATCGCCGACGCGGCGCTGGCGGCCGTACTCCTGGCCGTCGACCGCTTCGCCTCCGGCGCCTACGTCCCCCAGCCGCAGGGCTCCGGCCGTGCCCGGCCCTACCTGCGCCAGGAACAGCGCCGGATCGACTGGGCCCGTGACACCACGGAGAGCGTCGTACGGGCCCTGCGCGCCGCCGACTCGCAGCCCGGTGTCCTCGACGACCTGCTCGGCGGTCAGTGGTACCTCCACGGCGGCCATCCGGAGGACCGGCTGCACGGCCGTCCCGGAGCGCTCCTGGCCACCAGGGCCGGCGCGGTCTGCCGGGCCACGGCCGACGGGGCCGTGTGGATCCCCGAACTGCGGGCCCGGCGCGTCCCCGGACAGCCGGCCCCCGTCAAACTGCCCGCCGTCCTCGCCCTCGGGGACCGGCTGCCGCCGCTCCCCGAGATCCCCGCCCCGCCGGACGCCGACCGCCCGGCACGGACCTGGGCCGACATCCGCTACCGGGAGCACGGCGGCGCCGGCTTCCTGTGGTTCGCCTTCCCCGGCGGCGCGATGAGCACCGGTCAGTGCCGGCGCCTGCTGGCCGCCTACCGTACGGCCTGTTCCCGGCCCACCTCCGTACTCGTCCTCGGCGGCGGCCGCGACTTCTTCTCGAACGGCATCCACCTCGGCGTCATCGAGGCGGCCACCGACCCGGCCGCCGAGTCCTGGGCCAACATCATCGCCATGGACGACCTGGTGGAGGCCGTCCTGACCACCACCGACCGGCTCGTCGTGGCCGCCCTCGGCGGCAACGCGGCCGCCGGCGGGGCCATGCTCGCCCTCGCCGCCGACGAGGTCTGGTGCAGGGCGGGGGTGGTCCTCAACCCGCACTACCGGCTGATGGGGCTGTACGGCTCGGAGTACTGGACGTACACCCTGCCCCGCCGGGTCGGCCCCCGCACGGCGCAGCGCCTCACCACCGAGGCCCTGCCGCTCAGCGCCGACGCGGCCCGCCGGCTCGGGCTGACCGACCGCACCGTCACCTGCGGCCCGCAGGACTTCGCGGCCGAGACCGTCCGGCTCGCGGCCCGCCTGGCGGCCGCCCCCGCCACACAGGCCGCGATCGCCCGGAAGAAGGACCGCCTCGACCGCGACCGGGCCGTCCGGCCGCTCTCCGCCTACCGGGAGGCCGAGCTGGCCCGGATGCACGAGACCTTCTTCGACCCCGGGGCCCCCTACCACGCGCTGCGCCGCGCCTTCGTACGCAAGGAGCCACCGGACCGGACCCCTCCGCACCTCGCGCGGGCCGTCCCCGGCCGGCGCACGGCCCCGCTCCCCGCCCGGCGGCCCCCCGTCACTGGACCGGCCCTCCATGACAGGGCAACGGGCCCGGCGGGCTGCTAGCAAGAAGGGTGGGGCGGACCCGCGGACCCTCCCCGCCATCCGCCGCATCCCCGGCCCCATCCCCTCCGCATCCCTCCCCAAGGAGCGATCCTCATGGATGCAGCAACGCCCAGCACGGTAGAGGACCCCCCGATCCACATCCTCTGGATCAACGCCGGCCTGAGCTGCGACGGCGACTCGGTGGCCCTGACGGCAGCGATGCAGCCCAGCATCGAGGAGATCGTCACGGGCACCCTCCCCGGCCTGCCCAAGATCGCCGTGCACTGGCCGCTGATCGACTTCGAATGCGGCCCGGTCGGCGGCGCGGACACCTTCATCGAGTGGTTCTTCAAGGGGGAGCGGGGCGAGATCGACCCCTTCGTGCTCGTCGTCGAGGGCTCGATCCCCAACGAGAGCATCAAGCCCGAGGGCTACTGGTGCGGATTCGGCGACGACCCCGCCACGGGCCAGCCCATCACCACCAGCGAGTGGATCGACCGCCTGGCCCCCAAGGCCCTCGCCGTGGTGGCCATCGGCACCTGCGCCACGTACGGCGGGATCCACGCCATGGAGGGCAACCCGACCGGCGCCATGGGCGTGCCCGACTACCTGGGCTGGGACTGGACCTCGAAGGCCGGCATCCCGATCGTGTGCGTGCCGGGCTGCCCGATCCAGCCGGACAACTTCTCCGAGACCCTCACCTACCTGCTCTACCAGGCGGCCGGCTCGGCCCCGATGATCCCGCTCGACGACAAGCTCCGCCCGACGTGGCTGTTCGGAGCCACCGTCCACGAGGGCTGCGACCGCGCCGGCTACTACGAGCAGGGCCAGTTCGCCCACACCTACGACTCGCCGAAGTGCCTGGTCAAGCTCGGCTGCTGGGGCCCCGTCGTCAAGTGCAACGTCCCCAAGCGCGGCTGGATGAACGGCATCGGCGGCTGCCCGAACGTCGGCGGCATCTGCATCGCCTGCACCATGCCGGGCTTCCCCGACAAGTTCATGCCGTTCATGGACGAGCCCCCCGGCGCCAAGGTGTCCAGCAAGGCCAGCGGCGCGTACGGCGCCGTCGTCCGCAGGCTCCGTTCGATCACGGCGCACACCGTGGACCAGGAGCCGAAGTGGCGGCACACCGGCCGCAAGCTGACCACGGGCTACCGCCCGCCCTGGTGACGGCACCCCCGCAGCCCCCGCACCCCGAACCACCTCGCAGCGCACGCACTCCCGTTCAGAAGAAGGGTCACGGCACAGACGATGGCACCGAAGACGAAGGCGGCCGGTGACGGCAGCGGCCTGGTGGAGATGGCCTGGGATCCGATCACCCGGATCGTGGGCAGCCTCGGCATCCACACGAAGATCGACTTCAAGCAGAAGCGCGTCGCCGAGTGCTACAGCACCTCGTCGGTCTTCCGCGGCTACAGCGTCTTCATGCGCGGCAAGGACCCCCGCGACGCGCACTTCATCACGAGCCGCATCTGCGGCATCTGCGGCGACAACCACGCCACCTGTTCCGTCTACGCCCAGAACATGGCCTACGGGGTGAAGCCGCCCCACCTCGGCGAGTGGATCATCAACCTCGGTGAGTCGGCGGAGTACATGTTCGACCACAACATCTTCCAGGAGAACCTGGTCGGGGTCGACTACTGCGAGAAGATGGTCCGCGAGACCAACCCCGGCGTCCTGGAGCTCGCCGAGCGCACCGAGGCACCCCACGCAGGCGAGCACGGCTACCGCACCATCGCCGACATCATGCGCTCGCTCAACCCCATCGAGGGCGAGTTCTACCGCGAGGCGCTCCAGGTCAGCCGCTACACGCGCGAGATGTTCTGCCTGATGGAGGGCCGCCACGTGCACCCCTCCACCCTCTACCCGGGCGGCGTCGGCACCATCGCCTCCGTCCAGCTCTTCACCGACTACATGAGCCGCCTGATGCGGTACGTGGAGTTCATGAAGCGCGTCGTCCCGCTCCACGACGACCTCTTCGACTTCTTCTACGAGGCCCTGCCCGGCTACGAGGAGGTCGGCCGGCGCCGCGTGCTGCTCGGCTGCTGGGGCGCGCTCAACGACCCCGAGTACTGCGACTTCACGTACGCCAACATGACCGACTGGGGACGGAAGATGTTCGTCACCCCGGGCGTGGTCGTCGACGGCAAGCTGGTCACCAACGACCTCACCCGGATCAACCTCGGCATCCGCATCCTGCTCGGCAGCTCGTACTACGACGACTGGGCGGGCCGGGAGCAGTTCGTCACGCACGACCCCCTCGGCAACCCGGTCGACCCCCGCCACCCCTGGAACCAGCACACCATCCCGGCGCCCCAGAAGCGGAACTTCGACGACAAGTACAGCTGGGTGATGTCGCCCCGCTGGTTCGACGGCAAGGACCACCTCGCCCTCGACACCGGAGGCGGCCCCATCGCCCGCCTGTGGTCCACGGCCCTGTCCGGACTCGTCGACGTCGGCTACGTCAAGGCGACCGGGCACAGCGTCGTCATCAACCTGCCGAAGACGATGACCAAGCCCGAGACGCGCTTCGAGTGGAAGATCCCCCAGTGGAGCAACGCCCTCGAACGCAACCGCGCCCGCACCTACTTCCAGGCCTACGCGGCGGCCATCGCCCTGCACTGCGCCGAGAAGGGACTCGCCGAGGTCCGCGCAGGACGCACCCAGACCTGGGAGAAGTTCGAGGTGCCGGACGAGTCCATCGGCGTCGGCTTCACCGAGGCCGTGCGCGGCGTGCTCTCGCACCACATGGTCATCCGCGACGGCAAGATCGCCAACTACCACCCCTACCCGCCGACCCCGTGGAACGCCAGCACCCGCGACACCTTCGGCACCCCCGGACCGTACGAGGACGCCGTCCAGAACACCCCGATCTTCGAGGAGAACCCCCCGGAGAACTTCAAGGGCATCGACATCATGCGCGCCGTGCGCAGCTTCGACCCCTGTCTGCCCTGCGGGGTCCACATGTACGTCGGCGGCGGCAAGACGGTGAAGTCGATGCACGTCCCCACCGGCCTGAGCGGACTGGGCGGATGAGCGCGGCCGTCGACGCCCGCAGGGCCGGGCAGCAGGTCGAGGAAGTGCTCGACCGGCTGGCCGCCACCGGCGACCCGGCGGCCCGTGCGGCCGCCGAGGAACTGGTCCGCGTGCTCATGGACTTCTACGGCGCCGGCCTCGCCCGGATCGTCGGGCGGCTCGGTGGCGGCCCGCTCGAAGAGGTGCTGGGCGACGAACTGGTGGCGAGCCTGCTCTCGCTGCACGACCTGCACCCCGAGGACGTCCACACGCGCATCGCACGCGCCCTCGACGCCGCGGACGACCCCGTGGAACTGCTCGGCTTCGACGAGAGCACCGGTGTGCTGCGGCTGCGCCCCCGGGCCGCCGCCACCGGCTGCGGCTGCGGCAGCGGACAGGAGACCGCCCGGCGCACGCTGGAGGACTCCCT
The DNA here is from genome assembly GCF_042673805.1 of Streptomyces sp. NPDC057010. Taxonomy (NCBI): domain Bacteria; kingdom Bacillati; phylum Actinomycetota; class Actinomycetes; order Kitasatosporales; family Streptomycetaceae; genus Streptomyces; species Streptomyces sp. NPDC057010. The sequence continues at coordinate 55,951 of NZ_JBHUSC010000001.1, forward strand.
GGCCTGTTTCGCCCCGGAGGTCACCGTGGTGGAGATGGAACCCGCGGCCCCGCCCGGGCCGCCGCTCCTCCAGATCGGCGTCCGGCCGCACGCTCCGGTCCGGGTGCCGTGACGGGGCCCGGAGCCGCCACCGAACCCCGGCGCGGCCTGCGCCGGTTCACGGGCCCGCGACCGCCCCGGCCGGAACGCTGCGAACTGTGCGCGGTGGCGGTGCCCGAGGACGGCCACCGCCACCTGGTGGAGACCGAGAAGCGGACGCTGGTCTGCGCCTGCACGGCCTGCGCCCTGCTGTTCGATCGGCCGGGCGCGGCCGGCGGACGCTATCTGGCCGTCCCCGACCGCTACCTCGCCGACCCCGGCCACCGGCTCGACGAGGGTGCCTGGGAGCGGCTCGGTATCCCGGTCGCCGTGGCGTTCTTCTTCCGCAACGCCGCCCTCGACCGGCTGGTCGCCCTCTATCCCAGCCCGGCCGGAGCCACCGAGAGCGAACTCGACCCCGCCACCTGGGAATCCGTACTGGGCGCGAGCCGGCTGTCCGCGCTGCTCCAGCCCGACGTGGAGGCGCTGCTGCTGCACCGCTCGCAGGGACGCACCACGTGCCACCTGGTGCCGATCGACATCTGCTACGAACTGGTGGGGCGGATGCGGCTGCTGTGGCAGGGCTTCGACGGCGGAGCCGAGGCCCGCGCCGCGCTGGACGCCTTCTTCGCGCAGGTGGAGCGGCGGGCCGGGGCCGTTGCGGAGGAAGGGGTCCGATGACGGACTTCACCTTCACCTGCACCGGCGTACGCGCCGACCCGTACGCCGCCGGCCCCACCCTCGTCTTCCGGCTGCGGATCACCGCCGCCGGCGACACCCGGGTGCACGCCCTCGCCCTGCGCTGCCAGATCCGCATCGAACCGGCCCGCCGGAGCTACGGCCCCGAGGAGGCCGAGGGCCTCGCCGACCTGTTCGGCGAGCGCGCCCGGTGGGGCAGCACCCTCCAGCCCGTCCAGTTCGCGCAGGTCGCTCTCATGGTGCCCGGATTCACCGGGGAGACCGAAACCGACCTCGTCGTGCCCTGCACCTACGACATGGACATCGCGGCGACCCGGTACTTCGACGCCCTGGACGACGGGGAGGCGCCGCTGCTGATGCTGTTCTCCGGCACCGCCTTCACCGGAGCCGGCGGCTTCCACGTCGAACCCGTGCCCTGGGACCGCGAAGCCCCGTACCGGATGCCCGTGACCGTCTGGCGGGACATGGTCGAGCAGCACTTCCCCGGCTGCGGCTGGCTGCGACTGCCCCGCGACACCATGGCCGAACTGCTCGCCTTCCGCTCGCGGCACGCCCTCGCCTCCTGGGAGTCGACCGTAAGGGCCCTGCTCGACGCGGCCGCCCCCGCGCAGCCCGCGCCGCCGCCGCTGCGGCTCGGCTCCGTACCGGCCCGCGTCACCGAGAGGACCGCTCCATGACCGCGACGGCCGCGGCGGACCCCCGCTTCGCCACCGCCCGACAGGTGGCCGACGCCGTCCTGTTCGAGGGCTACGTGCTCTACCCGTACCGGGCCTCGGCCGCGAAGAACAAGCTGCGCTGGCAGTTCGGCGTCCTGGTCCCGCCCGGGTGGGGCGCGGCGCACGAGGAGCCCTCCTTCCAGCGGACCGAGGTCGTGATGGAGCCCCGAGGGGCCGCGACCCTGGCCGTCGAGCTGCGCTTCCTGCACGCGCAGCGGCGTACCGTCGAAGAAGGCCGCCCGGACGGCTCCTTCGTGCCCGTACCCGAACTCCACCTGCCCGACCGGGTCCTGGTCCCCTGGGACGAGGGAACCGAGGAACGCGTCGAAATGAGCGTGTCCGTAGCCGAGTTGACCGCCGGAGAGGTCACCCTCGCCTTCGCCCGGCCGGCCCGGACGCGGACCGAGCCCGTCCTCGACGCCGACGGCCGCGAGCGGGGCCGCCTGATCCGGCGCACCGAGCGGATCGACGGCGTGCTGCGGCTGCGCACCGAGGAACTGGACGTGCCCTACCGGGCGTTCAAGCTCACCGCCGTCGTGGAGAACACCAGCGGCTGGACCCCGGAGGGGGCCGGCGCCGACCGTGACGCGGCCCTGCCGCGGTCACTGGTCGCGGCCCACCTGCTGCTGGGCCTCACCTCCGGCTCCTTCCTGTCGATGACCGACCCGCCTGAATGGGCCAGGGCCGCCGTCGCGAGCTGCGAGAACCGCCACACCTGGCCCGTGCTCGCCGGGGAACCCGGCCGCGCGGACGTGGTGCTCTCCTCCCCGATCATCCTGGAGGACCACGCCGCCATCGCCCCCGAGAGCGCCGGGGCGATGTACGACGCCACCGAGATCGACGAGATCCTCGCCCTGCGCACGGCGGCCCTGACCGAGCAGGAGAAACGCGAGGCGCGCGGTACGGACGCCCGCGCCGCGGCCGTGATCGACCTCGCCGACTCCATGCCCCCCGAGGTGCTGGAACGGCTGCACGGCGCGGTCCGGGCCCTGCGCGAGATCACCCACCCCGGCAAGGCGGATGCGGTGCCCCGGGCCCCCGAACCTCCCTGGGACGAGGCCGTGTTCAGGCCGGACACCCCCTGGTGGGACCCGGAGCACGCGGACCCCGCCGACCCGGCCCGCGACCGGATCCTGATCGACGGCACGTCCGTGGGCGCCGGCAGCCGCGTCCTGCTGCGCCCGGGTCCGCGCCGCACCGACGCCCAGGACCTGTTCCTCCACGGCCGCACCGCGCAGGTCGAGGGCGTCCTCCACGACGTCGACGGGGGAGTCCACCTCGCGGTCACCGTCGACGGCGACCCCGGGGCCGACATCCGAAGGGAACAGGGCCGGTTCCTGTACTTCCAGCCCGACGAGGTCACCCCCCTGGAGGACGCGTGAGGGCCCGGATCCTGGTCGCGGGCATCGGCAACGTCTTCCTCGGCGACGACGGCTTCGGCGTCGAGGCCGTGCGCGGCCTGCGCGCGCACCCCCTGCCGGACGACGTGGAGGTGGTCGACTTCGGGGTGCGCGGGGTCCACCTCGCCTACCAGCTCCTCGACGGCTACGACACGCTCGTGCTCGTCGACGCCACCGCCCGCGGCGGCGCCCCGGGCACGCTCTACCTCGTCGACGCCGGTGAGGGCGCCGAACCCGTGGAGCCCGCCGGGCCCGGCGCCGCCGTGCTCGACGGGCACCACATGTCCCCCGACGCGGTCCTGGCCCTGCTCGGCACCCTCTGCGCCGGCACCGGCTCCACTGCGCCCCGGCGCACCCTGGTCGTGGGATGCGAGCCCGCCTGCGTCGAGGAGGGCATCGGCCTGAGCCCGCCCGTGGCCGCGGCGGTGCCGCAAGCCGTACGCATGGTCCTGGACCTGCTCACCTCCGAGACCCAAGAGCCGAGTCCCCGAGCCCTCCCCGCGAACTGAGGAGCCACCCCGTGAAGAAGTCCCTCATCGGCGGCGTGACCGCCGCCGTCCTGGCCGCCGTACTGCTGGAGGTCTTCCCCGACCTCAAGCGCTACCTGCGGATGGTCCGTATGTGACGAGCCGCCCGCCCGGGCGCCCGAATGGCGTACGGGGCGGGCGCGGCGTCGGCGTGCCCGCCCGCCGCGCCCCGGTCCCGCCGGTGTAATGAGCCCCGGCAGGACGGAGTCCGATGCACGAGATGTCGATCGCCATGGCCGTCGTGGGCCAGGTGGAAGAGGCGGCCGGGGCCGGCGGGGCGCGTGCCGTGACCGCCGTACGGCTCCAGGTCGGAGAGCTGGCGGGCGTGGTGCCCGATTCCCTCGCCTTCTGCTTCGAACTGGCCTGCGCCGGAACCCTCCTCGAAGGGGCCGCGCTCACCACCGAGTCCGTCGCCGCGCGCGCCCGCTGCGGATCCTGCACCTGCGAATGGGCCGTCGGGATGCCCCCCGACCTGTGCTGCCCCGGATGCGGCGGGGCCACCGCGGTGGAACTGCTCGCGGGCCGCGAGCTGCGGATCCTCAGCGTCCACTGGGAGGACGACGGCCCCGCCCGCCGCCCCGCCCGCGAACCGATTCCCGAGGAGGCCTGAACCATGTGCCGAGTGGTCGACCTGCAGCAGGCGGTGCTCGCCAAGAACGAGCACGCGGCACAGGTGCTGCGCACCGAACTCACCGCCCGCGGAACGACCGTTGTCAACCTGCTCTCCAGTCCCGGCAGCGGGAAGACGGCACTTCTGGAGCGCGAGCTGCTGCTCGCCCGGCAGCGGGGAGTGGCCGTCGCCGCGCTGACCGCGGACCTGGCCACCGAGAACGACGCCGTGCGGCTGGCGCGTTCGGGCGCCCCGGTCAAGCAGGTGCTCACCGACGGGCTGTGCCACCTGGAGGCCGGGATGCTGGGACGGCACCTGGACGGCTGGCTGCCCGCCGACACCCGGTTGCTGTTCGTGGAGAACGTCGGCAACCTCGTCTGCCCGGCCTCCTACGACCTGGGGGAGTCCCTGCGCGTCGTACTGGCCTCGGTGACGGAGGGCGAGGACAAGCCGCTGAAGTACCCGACGGCGTTCGGGCTGGCCCACCTGGTCGTGGTGACCAAGACGGACATCGCCCGGGCCGTGGAGTTCGACGAGGCCGCCTTCCGCGCGCACGTGCAGCAGGTCAATCCCGGGGTGGAGGTGGTGCTGACCTCGGCCCGTGCGGGCGAGGGGGCGGGGGCACTGCTGGACCGGGCGCTGGCGGTCGGCGACGGTGGTGCGGTGCACGCGCCGGTCATGGCCCAGCAGCCCCACGCTCACCACCGGCATCACCACGAGCACGACGGGCACGACGCGCACCACGAGCACCACGGGCACGACGCGCACCACGAGCACCACGAGCACGATGGCCGCGCCGCCGTGGCACAGGGCCGCTGATGGAGGCCGTCCAGCGGCGCCGGATCCTCGTCCGCGGCGTGGTGCAGGGCGTCGGCTTCCGCCCGTACGTCTACACCCGCGCGACGGGACTCGGCCTCGCCGGGCACGTCACCAACACCCCCGAGGGCGTCGTCGCCGAGGTCGAGGGGGCGCCCGCGGCCGTGTCCGCCTTCTGCGAGCGCCTCGCGGCGGACGCCCCGCCGCTGGCCGTCGTGGACACCGTCGACCACTGCGAACTCCCGGTCGCCGGCGGGGCCGGCTTCACCATCGTCGCCTCCCGCTCCGGCGGACCCGCCCGCACGCTCGTCTCCCCGGACGTGGCCACCTGCGCCGACTGCCTCGCCGAGCTGGCCGACCCGGCCGACCGGCGCCACCGGCACCCCTTCATCACCTGCACCCACTGCGGGCCCCGCTTCACCATCGTCACCGGGCTGCCCTACGACCGGGCGCACACCACGATGGCCCGCTTCCCGATGTGCCCCGACTGCGCCCGGGAGTACGCCGATCCGGCCGACCGGCGCTTCCACGCCCAGCCGGTGGCGTGCCCGGACTGCGGGCCCCGGCTGCGGCTCCTCGCCGGGGCGCCGCCGTACGAGCCGGCGGTCGGGGCCGCGGGCGCCGACCCGGTGGCGGAGGCCCGCCGGCTCCTGGCCGAGGGGGCGATCCTCGCGGTCAAGGGCCTCGGCGGCTACCACCTGGCCTGTGACGCCACCCGGCCGGCCGCCGTGGCCGAGCTGCGGCGCCGCAAGGCCCGGGGGGACAAGCCGTTCGCCCTGATGGCCCGCGACCTCACCGACGTCGAGTCCCTCGTCCACCTCGACGCGGCCGAACGGGCCCTGCTCACCGGGCCGGCCCGGCCCATCGTGCTGCTGCGCCGCCGTCCGGCGGCGGGGACCGGCGCGGCCCTTGACGGGGTCGCCCCGCGCTGCCCCGACCTCGGGGTGATGCTCCCGTACACGCCCGTGCACCACCTGCTGCTCGGACTCCCCGGCGACCCGCCGGGCCCGCGGCTGCTCGTGATGACCAGCGGCAACCTGTCGGGCGAACCCATCGTCACCGACGACGCCGAGGCCCTGGAGCGCCTCGGCGGGCTCGCCGACGCCTGGCTCACCCACGACCGGCCCATCCACGTGCCGTGCGACGACACCGTGGTGCGCGTCTGCGACGGCGAACCGCTGACCGTGCGCCGCTCGCGGGGCCACGCCCCGATGCCGCTGACCCTGCCGCTGCCCGTGCCGGCGACGCTCGCCGCCGGGGGAGACCTCAAGAACGCCTTCTGCCTCGGCGAGGGCCGCAAGGCCTGGCTCTCCGCTCACATCGGCGACATGGACGACCTGGCCACCCAGGAGGTCTTCGAACGCGCCGAGCGGCAGCTGGAGTCGATCACCGGCGTGACGCCGGCGCTGCTCGCCGTCGACCGGCACCCCGGCTACCGCTCCACGCAGTGGGCCGGGCGGCGGGCGGGATCCCGGCCGCTGGTCCGCGTCCAGCACCACCACGCGCACATCGCCTCGGCCATGGCCGAACACGGACTGGACGGCAGCCGCCGGGTGATCGGCATCGCCTTCGACGGCACCGGGTACGGCGACGACGGCGCGGTGTGGGGCGGCGAGACCCTGCTCGCCGACTACACCGGCCACACCCGCTTCGCGCACCTCGCCTACGTGCCCCTCCCCGGCGGTGACGCCGCCGTGCGGCGCCCCTACCGCATGGCGCTGGCGCACCTGTGGGCGGCGGGCATCGACTGGACCCCGGACCTGCCGCCCGTGGCGGCCTGCCCGCCCGACGAACTGCGCGTGCTGCGACGGCAGTTGGAGCGGGACCTGAACTGCGCGCCCACCTCCAGCATGGGGCGCCTCTTCGACGCCGTCTCCTCGCTGGCCGGCGTCTGCCACCACGCCGGATACGAGGCGCAGGCCGCCGTCGAACTGGAGGCGGCCGCCCTCGCCGGGGCCCCGGATCCCTCCTACCGCTTCACCCTGCGCCACCCGGCGCCCGGCACGGCGGACCCCGTCACGGCCGACCCGGGCCCGCTGCTGACCGCCGTGGTGGCCGACGTGCGCGCGGGTGTCGCGCCACCGCTGGTCGCCGCCCGGTTCCACGCCGCGGTGGCCGCGCTCGTCGGCGCGCTCTGCGTCTCGGCGCGCGAACGGCACGGCCTCGACACCGTGGCACTGACCGGCGGGGTGTTCGCCAACACGCTGCTCTCGTCGGCCTGTTCGCGGCTGCTGCGGGAGCACGGCTTCACCGTACTGCGCCACCACCGGGTCCCCCCGAACGACGGGGGACTGGCGCTCGGCCAGCTCATGGTGGCGGCGGCCGTGGCAGCCACCGCGACCGGGAGACCTGCCACGGAACACCCACAGCGAGGAGAGGCCCATGTGTCTGGCGGTACCCGGCAGAGTGATTGACATCGGAGAGCAGGACGGCACCCGCATGGCCACCGTCGACTTCGGCGGTGTGGTCAAGGAGGTGTGCCTGGAGTACCTGCCGGACCTCCAGGTCGGGGAGTACGCCATCGTCCACGTCGGGTTCGCCCTGCAACGCCTGGACGAGGAGTCGGCCATGCGGACCCTCGAACTGTTCGCCCAGCTCGGCATGCTCCAGGAGGAGTTCGGCGACCCCTGGGAACTCGCCACCGAGGCCGGCGGCGAGCCCTGGCCCTTCACCGACGACCCGGAAGACGTCCCGCAGGAGGCGGCGCAGCAGTGAAGTACATCGACGAGTTCCAGGACCCGGCCCTCGCCCGCCGGCTGCTCGACGACATCCACGCCACCGTGACCCGGCCGTGGGCGCTGATGGAGGTGTGCGGGGGCCAGACCCACACCATCATCCGGCACGGCATCGACCAACTGCTGCCCGAACAGGTGGAGTTGATCCACGGGCCGGGCTGCCCGGTGTGCGTGACCCCGCTGGAGGTCATCGACAAGGCCCTGGAGATCGCCTCCCGCCCCGGGGTCGTCTTCTGCTCGTTCGGCGACATGCTCCGCGTACCCGGGACCGGCCGCGACCTCTTCCAGGTGCGCAGCGAGGGCGGCGACGTACGGGTCGTGTACTCCCCGCTCGACGCCCTGCGGATCGCGCGGCGGAACCCAGAGCGGGAGGTGGTGTTCTTCGGCATCGGCTTCGAAACCACCGCGCCGCCCAACGCCATGACGGTGTATCAGGCGAAGAAGCTCGGCATCCCGAACTTCAGCCTGCTCGTCTCCCACGTCCGGGTCCCCCCGGCGATCGAGGCGATCATGAACTCCCCGAGCTGCCGGGTGCAGGCCTTCCTGGCCGCCGGGCACGTGTGCAGCGTGATGGGCACGGCCGAGTACCCCGAACTGGCCGCCCGCCACCGCGTTCCGATCGTGGTGACCGGCTTCGAACCGCTCGACATCCTCGAGGGCGTACGCCGGGCCGTGCACCAGCTGGAGCGCGGCGAGCACACCGTCGACAACGCCTACGCACGCGCCGTCCGGTCCGAGGGGAACCCGGCCGCCCTCGCCATGCTGGAGGACGTCTTCGAGGTCACCGACCGCGCCTGGCGCGGGATCGGGGTCATCCCGGACAGCGGGTGGCGGCTCTCCGACCGGTACCGGGAGTTCGACGCCGAGCACCGCTTCTCCGTGTCCGGCATCACCACGCGGGAGCCCGCCGAGTGCCGCAGCGGCGAGGTGCTCCAGGGCCTGCTCAAACCGCACCAGTGCGAGGCCTTCGGCACCACCTGCACCCCGCGCAACCCGCTCGGCGCCACCATGGTCTCCAGCGAGGGCGCCTGCGCCGCGTACTACCTCTACCGGCGACTGGAGATCCCCACCGCCAAGACCGCACCGCTGGAGGCGACCCCCGTTGTCTGAGACCGCACTGGACCGCGCGTCCGCCCCGGACCTCACGGGCTGGACCTGCCCCGCCCCGCTGCGCGACCGGCCCCGCGTGGTGATGGGCCACGGCGGCGGCGGCGTGCTGTCCGCCGAACTCGTCCGCCACGTCTTCGCCCCCGCGTTCGGCGGGGAGGTGCTCGCCCAGCTCGGCGACTCGGCCGCGCTCACCCTCGGCGGGGCCCGGCTGGCCTTCTCCACCGACTCGTACGTGGTGCGGCCGCTGTTCTTCCCCGGCGGCAGCATCGGGGACCTCGCGGTCAACGGCACCGTCAACGACCTGGCCATGAGCGGAGCCCGGGCCGCCTACCTGTCCTGCGGATTCATCCTGGAGGAGGGCGTCGAGATCTCGGTGGTGGCCAGGACCGCCGAGGCGATCGGCGCGGCCGCCCGCGCCGCCGGCGTCGAGGTGGCGACCGGCGACACCAAGGTCGTGGAAGCCGGCCACGGCGACGGCATCTACGTCAACACCGCCGGCATCGGGCTGATCCCCGACGGAGTGGACCTGCGCCCGCAGCGCGTCGTCCCCGGCGACGTCGTCATCGTCAGCGGCGAGATCGGACTGCACGGCGTCGCGATCATGAGCGTCCGCGAGGGCCTCGGTTTCGGGGTGGAGATCGAGAGCGACTGCGCGCCGCTCGGCGGGCTGGTGCAGGCGATGCTCGCGGTCACCCCGGACCTGCACGTCCTGCGCGACCCCACCCGCGGGGGCCTGGCCGCCGCCCTGAACGAGATCGCGGCCGCCTCCGGCACCGGCGTCGCGGTCCACGAGGGCCGGGTACCGGTGCCCGACGCCGTCGCCAACGCCTGCGCGATCCTCGGCCTCGACCCCTTCTACGTGGCCAACGAGGGCAAGCTGGTGGCGTTCGTACCCCGCGAACACGCCGAAGCCGTACTCGACGCGATGCACGCCCACCCGCTGGGCCGGCGCGCCGCCGTGATCGGCGAGGCGGTCGAGGCCCACCCCGGCATGGTCGTGGCCCGCACAGGCCTGGGCGGCACGCGGGTGGTCGACCTGCCGCTCGGGGAGCAGCTGCCGAGGATCTGCTGACGGCAGGGGTGGAAACGGCAGGGGTGGAATCCGTGTCCGCGGGCCCGGGGCGGCCCGAGTGAGGGGAGGCGTCCGGGTGCGTGGCGCGGTGGTCGAGTTCCTCGTGTGGTGGGCGGCCCTCACGGGCATCGCCCTGGTGTCGATCAGCGCCGTCGACCCCGTCGAACTGCTCGTGGCCGGCGCCGCGGCGGCCGGCGCGGCCGCGGTGGCCGTCCGGATGCGGCGCGCTGCCGGGGTGCGGGTGCGCGGGGCGTCCGGAGCGCTGCGCACCTGCGCGGCCCTGCCCTTCGCCGCCGTCGCCGGCCTCGGCACCCTCGTACGGGTGATGGCCCGGCCGGCGGGGCGCGAGGGCCGGATCCGGCGCGTCCGGCTGCGCGGAGGAGCCGATCCGGGATGGGCGGGAGCGGCCCTCGGGTGGTCCGCCGACACCTGCGTCGTCGACCTGTCCGAACCGCGCGATCCGCCCGGCGGGCCCGCGGAGGCCGTCGTGCACACCTTCAGGGACTCTCCGGGCGGGCCGGAGCGAGCGGTGGCCCGCCCGGAGGACACGCGGTGAGCGCCGTACCCGCCGGCACGTGGTCGGCCGCCGCGCTGGTCCTGCTCGGCGGCGCCTGGCCCGCATGCCTGTGGGCGGCCGCCCGGGGCAGCGCGGTGCGCCGGCTCGCCGGACTGTGCCTGGCCGGCACGGTGACCGGCGCGGTCCTCCTGCTGCTGCCCATGGCCTTCGACCGCTCCTCGTACCAGGACCTCGCCCTCGTGTTCGCCGTGCTCTCCCCGGCCGGGGTGCTGGTCTTCACCCGCTTCGCCGGCGCCCGCCCGCCCTCCGGGGAGGGCTGAGATGGCCCTCGCACCCGTCCTCTCCACGGTGCTGCTGTGGGCCGGCGTCGGCTGCGTCCTCATCAGCGCGGCGGCCCTCGCCCTGCTGCGCCCCGGCCTGGAACGCCTGCACGCGCTGGCCCCCGCCAACGGGCTCGGCGTACCGCTGATCGCCTGTGCCGTGGCCCTGGAGCAGGGGCCCGGCCGGGCAGCCGTGAAGACGCTCCTCGTCGGGCTGCTCCTCGCCGTCGGCGGGACCGTCACCACCATTGCCGTCACCAAGGCCACGGCGGAGGAGCGGGAGCCGCCGCGCGCGCGGCGGGAGGAGCGGGCCCCGCATGGATGACGCGCTGATCGCCCTCGCCCTGCTGCTCGTCGTCGTGGCGGCCACCCTGGCCGCGCTGTGCCGCGAGCCCGTACGGCAGGCCGTGGCACTCGCCGTTCTCGGCCTCGCGCTAACCCTGCTCTTCCTCGTGCTCCAGGCCCCCGACGTGGCACTGTCGCAGCTGGCGGTCGGGACGGCGCTCACCCCGCTGCTGATCCTGCTGACCGCGCGCAAGGTCCGCCGTGAGCCCGGAGACGGCGGCCGTCCGGCAGACCGTACCGCTCGGCGGGACCGGCGGTGAGGGACCGCACCCGGGGGCTGCTCCTCGGCTCCGCAGGCGCCGTGCTCGCCGCCTTCTTCGCCGCAGCCTGCCTGGACCTGCCCGCCTTCGGCACCGACAGCCACCCCTACGGCGACCGCGCCGTGGAAGCCGCGCTGGCCCACCACACGGCCAACGTCGTCTCCTCGGTCAACTTCGACCTCCGCGCCCTCGACACCCTCGGCGAGGAGTCGATCCTCTTCGTCACCGTCCTCGGCTCCACCCTGCTCCTGCGGCTGGCGCGCGACGAGCGCAAGACCCCGCCCCGCGCCGAGCGGGCCCTGCCCACCACCCGGCTGTTCGGTGCCGTCCTGCTGCCCGTCGCCCTGGCCGTCGGCGTGTACGTGGTGGCGCACGGACAGCTCACCCCCGGCGGCGGCTTCCAGGGCGGCGTGGTCCTGGCCACCGCCCTGCACCTGGCCTATCTCGCCGCCGACTACCAGGTCCTGGAACGGGTGCGGCCGCTCGCCGCGCTCGACGTCACGGACGCGCTCGCGGCGATGTCCTTCGCCGCGCTCGGACTGGCCGGCCTCGCGGCCGGCGGCGCCTACCTGGAGAACGTCCTGCCGCTGGGAGCGTTCAACGAGATCACCTCGGGAGGGCTCGTCCCGCTCTTCAACCTCGCCGTCGGCATCGAGGTCGGCTCCGGGCTGATCGTGCTGCTCGCCCACTTCCTCGACCAGGCCGTGGAGATCACCGAGCCGGGCGGCCGGCAATCGGCCGACCGGCCCGCCCCCGACCGACAGGAGAAGGCCGACTGATGGGCGCCCTGCCGTTCCTGGCCGCCGGATGGGTCCTGCTCATCGCGCTGTACGGCCTGGTCACCAGCCGCAACCTCATCCACGCCGTCGGCTGTCTCGCCGTCGCCCAGTCCTCCACGTACCTGATGCTGCTGGGCGTCGGATACCGGCGCGGGGCCACCGCCCCCGTCTACGGAGACCTCGCGCCCGGCAGCCGCCCGGTCGTGGACCCCGTCGTGCAGGCCCTGACCCTGACGGACATCGTGGTGGGGGCCACCGTGACCGCCCTGCTGCTCGCCCTCACCATCCAACTGCGCAAGCGCCACGGCACCGTCGACCCGCAGGCGCTCACCGCGCTCCGGGGCTGACGGCATGGCAGTCCGGGCCCTCCTGCCCCTGGCCGTGGCGATCCCGCTGATCGGAGCCGCCCTGCTCGCCGTGGCCGGCAGGTGGCTGCCGCGCCTCGGCTGCGACCTGCTCGCCACCGCGACCGCCGGAGCCGGCGCCGGCTGCCTCGTGCTGGTGTGGCCGCACACCGCCGACCGCGCGAGCGTCCGGCTGGGCGGACAACCCGCGCGGATCGGCATCGTCCTGACGGCGGACCCGCTCGGCACCGGACTGGCGCTGCTCGCCTCGGTGCTGGTCCTCGCCGTGATCGTCTATTCGTGGCGGTACTTCGACGAACCGTCCGGGGACCGGGCCGGGGTGTTCCCCGCGCTGATCCTGCTCTTCGAGGCGGGCATGGTCGGCTTCGCCCTCACCTCCGACCTGTTCAACGCCTTCGTCTTCTTCGAGCTGATGAGCGTGGCCGCGTATGCGCTGACCGGCTACCGCATCGAGGACCCGAGGCCGCTGCAGGGCGCCCTCACCTTCGGGATCGTCACCTCCTTCGCCGCGTACGGCTGCCTCCTGGGCATCGCGCTGCTGTACGCCCGTACGGGCGAGCTCAATCTCGCCCGGCTCGGGGAGCGGCTCGCCGGGGAGCAGGCGGACGCCCTGACGGTGGTCGCCTTCGTCCTCGTGATCACCGCCTTCCTGGTGAAGGCCGCGGCGGCGCCCTTCCACTTCTGGCTGCCCGACGCGCATGCCGTCGCCCCGACCCCGGTGTGCATGCTCATGTCCGGGGTGATGGTCGAGCTGGGGGTGTACGGGACCGCCCGCGTGTACTGGGCCGTGTTCGCCGGGCCCGGCGGGATCCCGCAGCCCGCCTTCCGGACCACCCTCGTCACGGTCGGCGTGGTGACCGCCCTGCTGGGCGCGCTCATGTGCTGGCCGCAGCGTCACCTGAAGCGGATGCTGGCCTTCTCCACCGTCAGCCACGTCGGGCTGTTCCTCGTCGGCGTGGCCCTGCTCAGCCCGGCCGGCACCGGCGCCACGGCCGTGTACGTGGCCGGGCACGGCTGTGCGAAGGCGGCGCTGTTCGGCCTGACCGGGGTCCTGCTCGACCAGTACGGCTCCGTGGACGAGCGCGGACTCCACGGCCGGGCGCGCGAGCACCGGGTCGTCGGCGCGCTCTTCGTCCTGGGCGCCCTGGTGCTGGCCGGTCTGCCGCCCTTCGGAGCCGGCCTGGGCAAGGCGCTCGGCGAGGAGGCGGCGGGTCCCCTGCTGGCCCCGGTGTTCCTGCTGACCTCCGCGGTGACGGGCGCCACCCTGCTCCGGGCCGCGGCCCGTATCTTCCGGGGCGCGGGGCAGCCGCCGCCCCCGAGCCCGCGGGACGCCGAGACCACGGGCGAGGCCGAGGAGCCGGAGGTCCGGGCTCCGCGCCGGTCGCCGAGCCCGCCGATGGTGGCCGTCCCGGCCGTGCTGCTGGTGCTGGGCCTGCTCGTCGGCACGGTTCCGGCCGTGGCCGAGAGCCTGGGGCACGGCGCGGAGCTGTTCACCGACCGGGCCGGGTACGCAGCCGCCGCGGGCGGCCTCCACCCGGCGGCCCGCCCCGCCGGGGGCGGGGCGGCCGTGGCCATGGAGTGGACCGGGTGGGGCGTGGGACTGGGCCTGGCCTCCACGGCCATGGCGTGCCTGCTGGCGGGGGCCGCGGTGGGCGGCCTGGGCGGCGCGGCGCTCCGCAGGGGCACGGCCGCCGTGCTGCTGCCGCTGCGCCGCCTGCACTCGGGACTGCTCGGTGACTACCTGGCCTGGCTGACGGTGGGCGTTGCCGCCCTGCTGGTCGCCGTCGCCGTACAGATGTGACGCCGGCCCGGGGGACGTCCCCTAGAGCCGCTCCTCCATCCGGATCGCGGACTCCAGGTCCTCGTGGGCCTCGCCCTGCTTGCCCTCCTGCTGCTCCAGGAGGGCCGCTGCGATGGCGTCGAGCTTGCGCTGGATGGCGTGCTCGGCGCGTCGCTCGGCGTTCTTCAGCAAGGCCAGCAGCAGCAGGGACACCGCGCCGATCGAGTCGCCGACGAGGTGCTGCCACTCGTTGGGCAGGCCCAGGACGTGGACGACCACGAAAGCGGCCACCAGCGCCACGCAGAAGAGGGAGAAGGTGGCGGAGCTCGTGAAATTGGAGGCCAGCTCGGCGAGCTTCCCGAAGCGGCCGGCCTGCCCCCGGTCCCCGCTCTTCGCGGCCGGGTGTCGGAAGACCATGCCGGGCGCCTACCCGGGGCGGGCCGCCCCACACCCGCCGCCGCGGATCCGCCCGGTCGCTATGCGGGCTCCGGGTGGGCGCCTCGTTCGGCCGACATCTGCAGGGCGGTTCCGAAGGCGGTCATGCAGGGGTCGCAGTAGCGTTCGGTTGCCGCTGTCGGCGCGGTCCCGGCCGCGAAGGCATCCGGTGCGATGAGGCCTCCGCAAAGGGTGCCGGCCATCGGGGCCTTGGCAACGACGTGCCAGATCAGTTCGCATCGGTCGGCTGTGGACTCGGCGCGCATCTCGTACATGGGCGTGCCTTTCTGCGAGTGAGCGGGCGGGGGGCGGGCCCCCAGTCCATGAGAGGGCCGCCCGTCCCATGCGGCCAGTCGGGGTAGGCCATCGGAGGGAAATCCGCCCCCGGAGGGTTTGACGCCCACAGGGCCTGCCACGGCGGTGCGTCCTCCCCGGGGTTCAGGTGGCCGTGCCCGTCGCGCTGATCGCCACCAGCCCCTTCGTGCCCATGCCGTACACCCGCCCGCCGCCCGCCCAGAACGGGATCTGGCTGTACGTCACGGTCGCGTTCAGCTCGTACGTCCAGCGGGCCTTGCCGTCCTGGGCGTTCAGCGCCCACATCCGGCCGCCCGCTGCCAGGTAGGCGGTGTCGTCGGCGCTCTGGAGGCCGAGCCCGCCGATGTTGATCCCGCCCTCGAGCGAGCCCGCCCAGCGCACGTCACCGGTGGCCGCGTCGAAGGCGTAGACCATGATCGAGAGTGCTTTGAGGCCGGTTCCGCGTCCGGCGGCGTAGACGGTCTTTCCGTCGGGGGCGGCCACCACCGTCTTGAAGGGGACCTTGGGGGACTGCCAGGCGACCTGCCCGTTGGCGGGGTCGATGGCGTAGAGGCCGTCGGTGACGTGGAGGAAGAAGCCGCCGGCCGAGGAGTGCGGGCCGTCGGTCCAGGGGCCGGCGGCGCCCTGGGCGAGGGTCTCCAGCATGCCTCCGCCCGCGCCGGGCGCGGGCTGCTCCCAGGTGCTCTTGCCCTGGCCGCCGACCGGGATCCCCGCGATCTTGGCGGCGCTGCCGTCGGTGTTGGCGCTCACCCACATGAGCTGGCTACCGGATGACGGCAGGAACAGTTTGCCCCGGCTGTACTGCGTGTCCGGGTCCGTCATGTTCACGGCCCAGGTGACCTTCCGCTGGGCCGGGTCCACGGCGCAGACGAACGGTCCGCTGCGGGACTGGTACCTGTCCTTGGGATCCGCGGAGGGGTTGAAGCTGACCACGCTCGTCTGGCCGGAGACGTAGACCTGCCCGTCCAGGATGCCCAGCACCGACACGCCGACCGCCGTCTGCTGCGGCAGGGGGACGGTCCACGCCTCGGCGCCGGTGTCGAGGCGGACGGCCCGCAGGATCTTGGTGGTCGTGCTCGTGCCGGCGGGTGCGACGGTGAAGATCAGGCCGCCGCCGATGGCCGCGATGTTGCCGATGAGGTTCCCGTACACCGCTTCGCCGGGCTTGGGCAGCGGCCCCCAGACCGGGGCGCCCGTCCGGCCGACGGCCCAGATGTTCTTGGAGCTGAGCGCGAGGACCGTCTCGCCCTCTCCCGCGATCTGTACGAGGGGTTCGGCGACCGGAGCCGTCCAGAGCGGGCTCGCGGCGACCTCGGTGCCGAGCGGGCGCTCCGGGTCGGTCAGGGCGTGGGTGGAGGACTTGGCGGTGGAGGGCTTCCCGGAGCCGTCGCGCGTGAGCCACAGCCCCAGCCCGGTGCCGCCGCCGGCCAGCACCACGGTCCCGGCCGCGGCCCCGAGCAGCAGGCGGCGACGGCTGGGACCGGTGGGCGGGGGCACCGGGACGGGCTGGTCTGCGGGCCGGTCCGCGGGCCGGTCCGCGGGCCAGGCTCCGGGCTGCGGAGCCGACGGGACCGGGGCCGCCGGTGCGAGCGCCGCCGGCGGGGGAGCGGACGCGGTCACCGCGGGTGCCATCACCGCCGGCGGGGGAGCGGACGCGGTCACCGCGGGTGCCATCACCGCCGCCGCCTCCTCGATCGCGGTGATCAGGGCGGGCGGCAGCCACGCCCCCGCGGCGCGCGGGGCCGCCACCCGTTCGACGAACTCGACGACCTGGCGCGGGGTGGGCCGGTCGGCGGGGTCCTTCGACAGGCAGGCGGAGACCAGGAGCCGCAGCGCCTCCGGCACGGCCGACAGGTCCGGCTCCGCCCTTACCACCCGCTTGAGGACGTCCACGGGCCGCCCGCCGTCGAACACCGCCGAGCCGCGCGCGGCGAACGCGAGGGTCGCCCCCAGCGAGAACACGTCGCTCGCCGGGCCCACCGGGGCGCCCGTGGCCTGCTCCGGCGACATGTACGAGGGCGTGCCCAGGATCATCCCCGTCGCCGTCAGGGCCGTCCCGTCGGTGGCCCGCGCGATCCCGAAGTCGATGACGTGCGGGCCGTCCAGGGCGAGCAGGACGTTGCCCGGCTTGAGGTCCCGGTGGGTCAGCCCGGCCGCGTGGATGGACTCCAGGGCCTCGGCGATCCCGGCCGCGACCGCGCCCAGCGCCGACTCGGGCAGCGGGCCGCCGATCGCCACCGCCCGGCCCAGGGAGACGCCCGGCACGAACGCCGTCGCCATCCAGGGCACCGGACCGTCGGGGTCCGCATCGACGACCGGGGCGGTGAAGGCACCGGAGACGGCGCGCGCGGCCGTCACCTCGGCGCGGAACCGGGCCCGGAAACCCGCGTCGGCGGCCAGCTCCGGGCGTACGAGCTTCACGGCGACCGTGCGGCCGCCGGCCGAACGCCCGAGGTACACCGCGCCCATGCCTCCGGCGCCCAGCCGCCCCAGCAGCTCGTACGGGCCGATCCGCAGCGGGTCGGAGGGGTCGAGCGGTTCCAACGACTGCATCTTCAGGCTCCGTTCGCGTGCAGGGCGGCGACCGTCGACGTGCTCGGGCTGGACAGGACGAGCCGGCCGTCGCCGGCGGTCCAGGCCAGGCTCAGCGGATCGGTTCCCTTCCAGCCGGTGAACTTCCAGCGGAACTTGCCGTTCGAGGCGTCGAAGGCCCACAGCACGCAGTCCGCACCCATCCGGTACACGTTCCCGTCGGAGTACAGCAGCCGGGCACCGAACGCGGCCGAGTCCTTGGGCTCCGCCGGGAGCGGCACCTTCCACCTGGTCTTGCCGGTCGCGGACTCCACGGCGGACAGGGAGCAGCCGCCGTCCTTGTCCCGCCACAGGGCGTACAGGACGCTGCCCTGTTCGTCGGTGGCGATGCCGTCGCCCCGCACGGACCCGCCGACGAGGCCCGCGGCCGCCTTCCACGCCTGCTCGCCCGTCGCGGGTTCCAGGGCGGACATCGCGCCCTTCTCGTCGACGAGGACGAAGTGCCGGCTCGCGGCGGCGACCGTGAAGGGCTTGAACCGCTTCGTCCACGCGATGGCGCCCTTCGCGTCGAGCGCGACCAGTTTCTCCGAACTCGCGTACAGGGCGCCGCCGCCCGTGTGCGGCAGGGCCCAGAACAGGGGCAGCGCCTCCGCGGGGTGGTACCAGGCGGTGCCGCGCGAGCCGAGGTCGAGCGCCCACACGCCGAACTGTGCGGCCACACCGCCCTCCTGGTAGGCCATGGAGATCACGTGGGCGCGGCCGTCGCGGATGCCGCAGAAGCCGGAGACGCCCATGCCGCCCACCTCGTTCAGGGTGGCCTTCCAGGGGTCCTTGCCGTCGGCCAGGCCCACGCTGAGGACGGCGGTCCTGGGAGGGGACTTCGGGTCGGTCAGCTGGATGCCGGTGGTGCCGCCCACGTGGAGGCGGCCGCCGTCCAGGGCGGCCACCCGCGCCGGGTAGGGGCCCGTGCCGGAGAAGGTGAGGCCGTGGTCCTTGCCGTTCACCGTCCACTTGGGGCGGCCCTGCTCGTCGACCCCCCAGATCTGCTGGAGGGACACGCACGCGACGACCCCGTTCGCGGAGAGCACCTGGGTGCTGCCGCCGGGCTGGCGCACCTGCCAGGCCAGCTTCGCCTCCGGGATGGCGTCCCCCGACGGGCGGGGCGGCCCGCCGGCTCCCCGGGCGGTGTCCCGGTTCAGTGCCCACACGGTCCCCCCGCCGGCGGCGGCGAGCGTCCCGCCGGCCAGGCCGAGGAGCAGCTTGCGGCGGCTCGGGCCGCCGCCCGGTAAGGCCCCGTCCGGCGCCGTCCCGGAGCCGCCGGGGAGGACCTGCGTCGGGCCGGTGAGCGGCATGGTCGGCGCGGGGGGTGCGAGGGCGGCGGTGGGCGCCTCCGCGGGGTCCGGCCCGGGCAGCGCCGTGAGCACCGCACGCAGGGCGAGGACGTCCGCCGCGACCGGCTCGGGGAGCCACCCGGCCGAGGCGCGGGGGCGCTCGCCCTGCTCGACGTACGCGATCACCTCGCGCGGGGCGGGGCGGTCGGCGGGGTCCTTGGCGAGGCACCGCTCGATCAGTGGCCGCAGGCTCGCGGGGAGGGCGGCCAGGCCCGGTTCGGTGTGGACCACCCGGAACAGGACGGCGGCTCCCGCGCCGTCCCCGAAGGGGCTCGTGCCGCTCGCGGCGAAGGCGACCGTGGAGGCGAGGGAGAACACGTCGCTCGCCGGGGTGAGGTGCTGCCCCAGCGCCTGCTCCGGCGACATGTAGGGCGCCGAGCCGATCACCGACCCGGTGGAGGTGAGGGCCGTCCCGTCGGTGGCGCGGGCGATGCCGAAGTCGATCACGTGCGGCCCGTCCAGGGCCAGCAGGACGTTCGCCGGCTTCAGGTCCCGGTGGATCACCCCCGCGCCGTGCACCGACACCAGGGCCTCCGCGAGCCCGGCCGTCAGCATCCGCAACGCGTCCTCGGGCAGCGGGCCGTGGGCGGCGACCGCCGAGTGCAGCGAGAGGCCGACGACGAACGAGGTCGCCATCCACGGGACTTCGGCGTCCGTGTCGGCGTCCACCACCGGGGCCGTGAAGGCGCCCGACACCCGCCGGGCCGCCGCGACCTCACGCCGGAACCGGTCCCGGAAGGCCGTGTCCCGCGCCAGGTCGGGCCGTACGACCTTCACTGCCACCGTCCGGCCGCCGGCGGACCGGCCGAGGTACACCTCCCCCATGCCACCCGCGCCCAGCCTTCCGGCCAGGGCGTAGGGCCCGATCCGTAACGGATCGGCGGCACCCAGTCGTTCCATGTCTCGATTCCCCTCCCGTGGGCCCACAGGCTAGTTGGCGACGGCGTCCGTAGGTAGATCGTTCCCCGGTACCGGGGTGAAATGGGCGGCAATGGGCGCCGGCGGTTCCGGATTGCCGTGCCTCCCCGCCCGCGGGACCATGGATGCGGAGCCATGTCCTGTGGCCAGACACGACAACTCCCAGGGGATGAACCGTCGTGCCCGGTTTCCCGCGCGGTGTGGTCGACGGGGAAGGCCGCCGTGCGGTCGTGTACGACCGGGGCGGCACCCTCATCGCGCTCGACCCTGCGACCGGCGCCGTGCGGTGGCGGCACGGCAGCGGGCTGCGGCCGTGCGCCCTCCTCACCGGCGGCGGCAGCGAAGGCGCGGTGGTCGCCCTGGACTTCGAGACCTCGCGGGCGCCGCGCGTGACCGTGCTCGACGCCGCGACCGGGGAGGAGCGCCGGACCTCCGCGGAGCTCGTGTTGCCGGAGTGGGTGCGCCCCACCCTGCACGACTCCGCCGGGTTCACCGTGTCCACCGAAGAAGAAGGTGATGACCGGCTCGTGATCCGATGGAGCGCGCGGGCGTCGTACGGGGGCGGGGCGCCGCCGAGTCCGCGCGCAGCGGCCGAAGAGGCGCGCGAGGCGTACGGGGCGCTGCGCGTCGATCTGTCGGGCGACCGCCCTTCGGTACGGCCGCTGACCGAGCCGGCCGCACGGCCCCCGCCGCCGCCCGGGGCCCCGGCCCCGGGCCCGTCCGTGCTCGGCCCCGACGTGCTGGAGTACGCCCTCGTCGGCGGCCTGCGCGTCGAGCTGGCCGCGCGTGCGGGCGGGGGCGGGGAGTCCGAGGTCGTCCTGCGCGCGGTGGAGCCGCGTACCGGCGCACCCGTCTGGGAGCTGGTGCTGGACCGGACGGTCGAGAGCCGCGCCCGCAGGTTCCGCCCGTAACGCCAATCCCTCAGGAGCCCGTCATGGCCATGTCGGACAAGCAACTGGCCGAGGCCAAACACATCACCGTCGAGCAGGTGCGGTTGCTGCGCGAGAGCCGGGGGACGACGAACGCGACCCTCGAAAGCCTTCCCGAGGCGCGGATGCAGCGGGCGCTGCGGCGCCTCAACTATCCGGACATGCCCGCCGCCCGCGAGCGCTTCCGGCTCGCACAGGAGCGCGGCGACGACGGCACGGTGGCCCCGCGCGCGCTCGGGACGGCGCTCAGGCAGACGGAGTCCCGGCTGCGGAGCACCGCGCGCCGCCGGGTCACGGCGGGCGTTCCGACGGGCCCGGCCGGCGGCCGCGGGCGGGGGCGGGCGGGCCGGCCGTCGCCGACCGCCGGCATGTCCCTGACCTCCTGGGAATGGCTCGGCCCGGGCAACATCGGCGGCCGCACCCGCGGCATCGCCATCCACCCGGCCCAGCCCCGGCGGATGTGGGCCGTGAGCGCGGGCGGCGGTGTATGGCACACGAAGGACGGCGGCGCCGGCTGGGCACCCCTCGACGACTTCCTCGGGAACCTCGCCTGTTCCTGCATCGCGATGGACCCCGCCGACCCCTCGACGATCTACGTCGGCACGGGCGAGGGCTTCTCGAACGGCGACGCGCTGCGCGGCAACGGCGTGTTCCGCACGACCGACCTGACCGCCTGGGCCCCGATCGAGTCGACGCAGACCCCGGACTTCCAGTTCGTGACCCGGATCGCGGTCTCGGCGACGGGCGCCGTGCTCCTCGTGTCCACCGCGACCGGCGTCTTCCGCAGCTCCGGTCCGGCGCGGGCGCGGTGGACGCGGGTCCTGGACGTACCCGTCGGATACGTCGCGTTCGACCCGCGGGACAACGGCCGTGCGGTGGCGGGCTCGCTGGACGTGGGGGAGGCGTGGTTCAGCAGGGACGGGGGCCGCACCTGGGAAGCCGCCGGCCACGGGCAGTGGGTGGGCCGGGTGGAACTCGCGTACGCCGCGAAGGACCCGGACGTCGTGTACGCGTCGGTCCAGATGGACACCGGGGAGCTGTGGCGCTCGGAGGACGGCGGTGAGACCTACCGGCGCAGGAAGACCCGGGACCCGGAGGGGCGCAAGGCCCAGTACCTGGGCGACCAGGGCTGGTACGACAACGCGGTCTGGGCTGGTGACCCGACCGATGAGGACCTCGTCGTCGTGGGCGGGGTCAACCTGTGGCGCAGTACGGACGGCGGCGACCGGGTGGCCGAGATCAGCACCTGGTGGGACCCGGCCTCCGCGCACGCCGACCAGCACGCCATCGTCGCGCACCCCGCCTACGACGGCGTCGCCAACCGGACGGTGTTCTTCGGCAACGACGGCGGGGTGTTCAAGGCGGCGGACCTCGCGGAGGTGGGCACCGAGCCCGAGGCCCCGTTCGTGAACGGCTGGACCGAACTGGTCAACAACTACGGGGTCACGCAGTTCTTCGGCGGCGCAGGCAACACCACCAGCGGGAAGATCATCGGCGGGGCGCAGGACAACGGCACGATCTGCTTCGACCCGGCGGCCGGCACCGAGGGCTGGGTCTCGTTCTTCGGCGGGGACGGCGGATGGTGCGCGGCGGACCCGTCGGACCCGGACGTCTTCTACGGCGAGTACGTCCACCTCGCCATCCACCGCAACACCGACGGCGGCACCACGGAGGACATACCGGGCCACACCTTCATCCACGGCCAGTTCCCGAACCCGGCGACGGGCGACCTGGACTGGAAGCCGGTGCCGTTCCGCATCACGGACGCGATGAACCGCGACGCGCTGTTCATCGCGCCGTTCGTACTGGACCCGAACGATGCGAACCGGCTGCTGGCGGGCGGCCTCTCCCTGTGGCGCACGAACGACGCGAAACGGCCGAACACCGTGAACTCGGGGCCGAGCTGGCGGGCCGTCAAACCCAGCGCCGGATCCCTGATCAGCGCGATCGCGGTGGCGCCGGCCACCTCCGACGTGGTCTGGGTAGGGCACGAGAACGGCATGGTCTTCCGCACCACCAACGGCACGGCGCCCACCCCCACCTGGTCCCGCCTGGGCGTCACCGGCACCCACCCGCTGCGCCCGCGCCGCTACTGCACCTGCATCACCGTCCACCCGACGGACCCGGACACCGCCTATGTCGCCTTCGGCGGCTACGATCCGGACAACCTGTGGGTCACCCAAGACGGCGGCTCCCGCTGGGACGACCTCGCCGCCCTCCTCCCCGACGCCCCGATCCGCGCCCTCGCCCTCCACCCGCGCCGCACCGGGTTCCTCTACTGCGGCACCGAGGTCGGCCTGTTCGCGAGCGAGGACGCCGGAGCGACGTGGTCCCCGACGAACGAGGGCCCCACCAACTGCTCGGTGGACGACCTCTTCTGGATGGACGAGACCCTGGTCTGCGCCACCCACGGCCGCGGCATGTTCCGCATCGACCTCTCGGGCGTCGCGTAGGGCAGCTCAGGCGGCCCGGAAGCCGCGCAGCCGCAGGCTGTTGCCGACGACGAAGACGGAGGAGAAGGCCATGGCCGCTCCGGCGATCATCGGGTTGAGCAGTCCGGCCGCGGCGAGCGGCAGGGCGGCCACGTTGTAGGCGAAGGCCCAGAACAGGTTCGAGCGGATGGTGCCGAGGGTCTTGCGGGCGAGCCGGATGGCGTCGGCCGCGGCCCGCAGGTCTCCCCGTACGAGGGTCAGGTCGCCCGCCTCGATGGCGGCGTCGGTGCCGGTGCCCATGGCCAGGCCCAGGTCGGCCTGGGCGAGGGCGGCCGCGTCGTTGACGCCGTCGCCGACCATGGCGACGCTGCGGCCTTCGGCCTGGAGCCTCTTGACCACGTCGACCTTGTCCTGGGGCATGACCTCCGCGATGACCTCGTCGATGCCGACCTCGGCCGCGACGGCCTCGGCGACCGCCCGGTTGTCACCGGTGAGCAGGATCGGGGTCAGCCCCAGCGCGCGCAGCCGTACGATCGCCTCGGCGCTGGTCTCCTTGACGGCGTCGGCGACTTCCAGGACCGCGCGGGCCTCGCCGTCCCAGGCGACCGCGATCGCCGTGCGCCCCGCGGCCTCGGCGGCGGCCTTGGCGCGTGCCAGCGCCCCGGGCAGCTCCATGGCCCACTCGGCGAGCAGCTGCTCGCGGCCGACGAGGACGGCGTGTCCCTCGACGACGCCCTGGACACCGAGGCCCGGGACGTTGGCGAAGTCCTCGGGGGTGGGCAGCGCGCCGACCCGGGCGGCGGCGCCGGCGGCGACGGCCTGGGCGATCGGGTGCTCCGAGGCGTGCTCCAACGCGCCCGCCAGGCGCAGCACTTCGGTCTCGTCCGTGCCCTCCGCGGTGTGCACCTTCAGCAGGGTCATCCGGCCGGTGGTGACGGTTCCGGTCTTGTCCAGGACGATGGTGTCGACCTTGCGGGTGGTCTCCAGGACCTCCGGCCCCTTGATCAGGATGCCCAGCTGCGCGCCGCGGCCGGTGCCGACCATGAGGGCGGTCGGGGTGGCCAGGCCCAGGGCGCAGGGGCAGGCGATGATCAGGACGGCGACCGCGGCGGTGAAGGCGGCCGTGAGCCCGGAGCCGGAGCCGAGCCAGAACCCGAGGGTGGCCAGCGCGAGACCGATGACGACCGGCACGAACACCGCGGAAATCCTGTCGGCGAGGCGCTGGGCAGCGGCCTTGCCGTTCTGCGCGTCCTCCACCAGCCGGGCCATCCGGGCCAGTTGGGTGTCGGCGCCGACCCGCGTGGCCTCGACGACCAGACGGCCGCCGGCGTTGAGGGTGGCCCCGGTGACGGAGTCCCCGGCGGACACCTCGACGGGCACCGACTCGCCGGTCAGCATGGAGGCGTCGACCGCCGAGGAGCCCTCGACGACGGTGCCGTCGGTGGCGATCTTCTCACCGGGGCGCACCAGGAAACGGTCCCCCACCTGCAAGTCGGCCGTGGGCACGGTGACTTCGCGGCCGCCGCGCAGCACCGTGACCTCCTTGGCGCCCAGTTCGAGCAGCGCCTTGAGGGCGGCCCCGGCCTTGCGCTTGGACCGGGCCTCGAAGTAGCGGCCGGCCAGGATGAAGGCGGTGACGCCGGCCGCCGCCTCCAGGTAGATGTTGCCCGCGCCGTCGCTGCGGCCGATGGTGAGCGAGAAGGGGTGGGTCATGCCGGGCATGCCCGCCGTGCCGAAGAACAGCGCCCACAGGGACCACAGGAACGCGGCCGTCGTACCCACCGATATCAGCGTGTCCATGGTGGCCGCGCCGTGCCGGGCGTTGGTCCAGGCGGCGCGGTGGAAGGGCCAGGCGGCGTAGGTGACGACGGGCGCCGTGAGGGTCAGCGAGAGCCACTGCCAGTAGTCGAACTGGAGGGCGGGAACCATGGACAGCGCGACGACGGGCACGGCGAGGGAGACGGCGGTGACGAGCCGCTGCCGCAGGGGGCGCAGCCCGTCGGCCTCCTCCGGCTCCGCCTCCGCGGCGGCACCGCCGGCCGCGGAGGCCCGTACGGGCTCGTGCGCGGTGTAGCCGGTGGCCTCGACGGTGGCGATCAGGTCCGCCACGGAGACGTCGGCGTCGAAGGTGACCCTGGCCTTCTCGGTGGCGTAGTTGACGGTCGCCTCGACCCCGTCCATGCGGTTGAGCTTCTTCTCGATGCGAGCCGCGCACGAGGCACAGGTCATGCCGCCGATGGCGAGTTCGACGTGGGCTGCGCCGGTGGTGAGGGTGGTCATGCGTACTGCTCCTCGTGTGGGCGTGAGTGAGAGTGGGCCGGGGATGTCAGTCCCGGCCGGTGAGCGCGTAGCCCGCGTAGTCGAGCGCCGCCGAGATCGTGGCGTCGTGGAGCTCGATGGACATGGGCACGGGGGCCGCCACGTCGGTGGCCGTGGCGGTCGAGGACTCGCCGAGGGTCGTGTCGCAGCTGCCGTCGGGGCCGCAGCAGGAAGACATGGGAGCTCCTTGGTCGGAATGTACGGGTACCCTGTAGGGGTATCGCAGGAGTGGCCTCCACAGATATACCCCCCGAGGGTATGAGTGCGCAAGCGTCCGCCCGCCTTGACTTGATACCCCTCAGGGGTATGGTGACCCGTGAATCCGCCGGGCACGGCACCCACTTGGCACGGGAGAGCAGCCATGAACACCGGAATCAAGATCACCGCCTTCGCCGCGGCGCTCGCCGCGACCTTCGGGACCGCGTACGGAGTGGGGAAGGGGGTGGGCCCCACGGGCGCCCCGGCGAAGCCGGACCACGCCGGACACGCGGCGCAGGCGCAGGCGCCGGCGGGCACGGAGGCCGGGCACGGGGAGCACGACGCGGTGCCCGCGGCGCCGGCCGCGGGCGGCCTCCAGGTCTCGGAAGGCGGCTACACCCTGGCCCTCGACACCCCGAGGATCGCCGCGGGCCCGGGCGAGTTGAGGTTCGCGATCAAGGACGCGCAGGGCCGCAACGTCACCGCGTACAAGACGGAACACGGCAAGGAACTGCACTTCATCGTCGCCTCGCGCGATCTCACCGTCTACCGCCACCTGCACCCGGTACGGGCGGCCGACGGCACCTGGTCCGCACCCGTCGACCTGCCGGCGGCGGGAGGCTACAAGGCCTTCGCCGACTTCGCCCCGGCCGACGGCGGCGCGAAGGGCGTCATCCTCGGCGCGGACCTCTCGGTCCCCGGCCCCTACGAGCCGAACCCCCTGCCCCCGGCCGCCCGTACGGCGGAGGTGGACGGCTACCGGATCGCACTCGGCGGTGCCCTCGACCCCGGCAAGGCGGGCGAACTCCGGCTCACGGTCGGCAAGGACGGCAAGCCGGTCACGGACCTCGAACCGTACCTCGGGGCGTACGGCCACCTCGTCGCCCTGCGCGAGGGGGACCTCGCCTACCTGCACGTCCACCCCAACGAGGGCGGCCCCGGGCCGGACGTCTCCTTCACGGCGACGGCACCGAGCCCGGGGAACTACCGGCTCTTCCTGGACTTCCGGCACGAGGGCACGGTCCGGACGGCGGCCTTCACCGTCCAGGCGGCCGGCGGCGAGGGACGGACGCGGTGATGCGCCCGCCCCCCGGCCGCCGGTGACACGGTCAGACGGTCACGGGTTCCGACCGGGACCGCTGCGCGGGCGGCGCGAGGCGGCCGGCGCGGTGCAGCCCGTAGAGCGCGCCGCCGCACAGGAGGCCGAGCGCGCACAGCGCCAGCCACGGCAGCGCGGACATCCCGGCGTCGCGCGCGGCGTCCAGGGCCACGCCCGTGAGCAGGTTGCCCAGGGTGATGCCGACCCCGCAGATGGTGTTGTACAACCCGTAGTGCGTGGCCACGAGCCGGTCACCGGCCAGGCGGACGATCGTGTCCATCTCGAAGGGGTACGCGATCATCGTGCCCAGCGCCAGCAACAGCGCGGCCAGCGCGGCCGGTACGCAGGCCAGCAGCCATCGCCCCACCCCGCCGCCCGGCACCGGCACGGCCGAGGCCGACAGCAACGGTGTGAACGCCGCCCCCATGATCAGCAGGCCCCACACCAGGGCCCGGCCCGGTTCCATCCGGGCCTTGCACCAGGCGGTCACCCTCGTCTGGAACAGGATCGTGCTCAGCCCGGAGACGGCGAACAGCGCCGCCACCGCGGCCGTGCCGAACCGCCCTTCCCCGCCCAGGCGCCGCACCTCCAGGGGGAGGGCGAGGTAGACCTGGAAGGACATGACGTACGAGCCGGTCATGGCCGCGGAGAAGAGCAGGAACGGACGGTTGGCGAAGATCCCGCGCCACTGGGTGAGGACGCCCTCGGCGGTCTTCGTGTCCGGCGCCCGGCGGGCGGGCAGGGCCCGGATCTGCACGAGGCTCAGCACGGCGAAGATCCCCGACGCCACCAGGCAGGTCACCCGGAAGTCGACCCCGGTGAGCACCATCCCCACCAGCGGGCCGAGCAGGATCCCGGCCTGGTAGAAGACGTTGAACAGGGCGAACGCCTCCACCCTGCGCTCTCCGGCACCGGCTGCGAGGTAGGCGCGGGACGCGGGGTTGAACAGGGCCCCGGCCAGCCCCGTCGCGGCGGATGCCGCGAGCAGGGCCGGCACCGAATCCACGAGCCCCAGGACCGCGAAGCCGGCGGTGCGCAGCACCAGACCCGCGATGATCATGGGCTTGTAGCCGAGCCGGTCGGCGAGGGTTCCGCCGATCAGGAACATGCCCTGCTGGCTGAAGTTGCGGACGCCGAGGATCAGCCCGACCAGCCAGCCGGCGAGCCCCAGCGGGCCCGCCAGGTGGGTGGCCAGGTAGGGCATGAGCATGTAGAAGCCGAGGTTGATGGTGAACTGGTTCACCATCAGCAACCGGACGCTGCGCTCGTACGAACGGACCTGCGCGAGGGTTCCCTTCACCGGCCCTGCTCCCCGGTGTCGGGGGCGCCGAGGGTGAGCGGGTCCACCACCGTCGTGCAGCGCGTCCAGCGGGTGACCTCCTTCTCGTCGAGGCGGCCGATGAGGTCCGGTTCGGGCGCCGGCGGGCCGTCGAGCAGGCCGTGGGCGGCGCAGTAGTCGTCGTCGTACACGGTGCCGAGGTAGCGCTGCGGGCCGTCCGGGAAGACCGCGGCGATCCGCGTGTCCTCGGGCAGGGAGCGGGCCGTCCAGCCCGCGACCAGCGCGACCGCGCCGACGCTCCAGCCTCCGGTGGCGTAGTGGGAGCCGGCCAGCCGCCGGCAGGTCCACACGGCTTCGGCCGGGGAGACCCAGTGCACCTCGTCGAAGTTCTCGTAGGCCACGTTGCGGGGGTAGATGCTGGACCCGAGCCCGCGCATCAGCCGGGGCCGGGCCGGCTGCCCGAAGATGGTCGAGCCGATGGTGTCCACGCCGATGAGGGTCAGATCGGGATAGAGCTGGCGGAGCGTGCGGGAGATGCCCGCGGAGTGGCCGCCGGTGCCCACGCTGCACACCAGGACGTCGATGTGCCCCAGCGCGCCGGCGAGTTCGAGGGCCAGCGGGGTGTAGGCGGTGGTGTTGTCGGGGTTGTTGTACTGGTCGGGGCACCAGGAGTCCGGGTGCTGCGCCAGCAGCCGGGTGACCCGGTCGCGCCGGGCCTGCTGCCAGCCGCCGGTCGGGTGCGGTTCGGACACGACGTTGACCCGGGCCCCGTAGGCGGCGAGCAGCCGGGTCATGGAGGTCTCCAGGCCGGGGTCGGTCACGAGGGTGACCGGGTGGCCGTACACCATGCCCGCGAGGGCGAGGCCGAGCCCGAGCGTGCCGCTGGTGGACTCGATGATGCGGGCGCCGGGCTTGAGGTCGCCGCGGGCGCGGGCGCGTTCGACCATGTGGAGGCCGGGGCGGTCCTTGATGCCGCCGGGGTTGAAGCCCTCCAGCTTGGCCCAGAAGCCCCGGCCGGCCGGGGCGAGGGGCTCGGAGATCCGCAGCAGCGGGGTGTTGCCGACCAGCCCGGACAGGGCGGAGGGCATGGCTGATGACGTGTCGGTGATCGAGGGGTGCATGGCTGCGCCTTCGTTTCGGTGGTACGCGTCGGGTGCTCGTTCGGGAGCCGTGGGGACGGCTGCGGGACGAGCGGCCTAGATGCGCCACCGGCACACGACGGCGAGCGTGGTACGGCCCGGGCGGGCTATGCGGGTTCTACGGGACCCCGGCGCCGGCGCCGGCGCGTGCGCCGCGGACCGCCCTGCGGCCGGGGCCGGGAGCGGGACGAGGACCGGGCCGGTCGGGTGCGGGAACCCGCCGTCGGCGGCCTGGGCCGCCAGGCCGGGGAGGGTGCACGCGGCGCCGTGGTCGTGCAGCGGCCGCGCCGGAGCGTGCGGCTGCTCGTGTTCGGCGGCGGCTGCGGCCGGGGCCGCGAGGGAGAGGTGGCCGTGGGTGTCGCCGGAGAGGTACGAGGAGCAGTGGACGGCCGCGAGCAGCAGCCCGCTCAGCAGGCAGGCGAGCAGGGCGCGCGGCCAGGGCGCGCGAGGGTGGCGAGGCACAGTTCCTCCGTACAACAGTCACTGCCGCGCCCCGGTGGGGGCGGGAGTGTCGTCGGCGGTTCCGGTCGGCTGCGCGCGATCGCGGGTGTCGGAGCGTCAGATCTGAAGGGATCCGAACATACCGCCCCGTTACGGTCACATCCCGCAGCGCGTCGAGTGTCGTCGCAACTGCGGCCTACACCTGGAGGACGGATGGCGCCGCGGGAGGTGCCGGGACGGGACGGTCCGTCCGCTGCCGCACCCTGACGGGCGCGGGGAACCGGCCCGGAAGAACGGTCGCCGCCGGGCGCAGGGCGGGAGCGGCGAGCGGCTTGGCCGCGTCGACCACGGCCACCGCCTGCGGCGAGAGCGGCGCACAGTCGTGTGAAGGCCCGTGGTGCTCCTCGCCGGCGGCGGCGACCACGCGGGAGGCGGAGGTGGGGCTTCCCGGCTCGCTGTCGTGCGGGCACAGGAAGCCCAGGATCAGCAAGGCCAGCGCGACGACGGTCAGCCGACCCGCGGACGGGCGGATCGACCGGCCGCCGGAACGCGACCAAGCTGTAACCATGCCGTGATCATACGGGGTCGGGTGGGGGAGCCGGGGGCGCTCACGAGAAGTAGGGGCGAACAACTCACCGGCCCGGCAGGTCCCTTGGAGAAACCTACGACGCCGGACGGTGGAACCCCTGGGCCCCCGTGGCCGGTTGGCAGGCCCCGGGCGGGGGCCGTTCAGCGGCCGTTCAGTGCGCGTGGCCGTCGCCGTGGCCCGGTGCGCCGGTCGCGCTCCGCGCGGGAGCGGGGGTCGGTGCGGGGGTCGGCGGGGCCGAGGGGCCGGGGAGGGGCGTGCTTTCCGGGCCGTGGCTGTGTCCGCCCCCGCCGTCCGGCTGCCCGGCGATCGAGGAGGCGACGTAGCGGAGCCCGCCCAGGGCGAGGAGCGCGGCCATCAGCACGGCGAGTCCGGCCGGACCGAAGAGGCGCCGCCACGAGGAGTGCTCGTCCTTGATCACGTAGGCGGCGAAGGACAGCACGATTCCGATGGGGATGAGGACGGCGGCGCGGGCCGGAAAGTCCTCGAAGTGCTGGAGTCCACCGCTGAGCATGCCGATCCCGAACGAGAGCAGCAGGGAGGCCCCCATGATGCTCACCACCCGCCCGGGGGTCGGTTTGCGGTCGGCGAGGAGGAACTCGTTGAGGGCGGTGGCCGCGAGGAAGACCACGACGCCGTACACCGCTATCCGGGTGTAGCGCGCGGGGTCGAGGGGGTGGTGGACGACGGCGCCGCTGATCAACCCGGCGCCGACGAAGTAGCCGACGTAGCCGAGGTACCGGGCGAGAAGGGCCTTGCGGCGGGACCGGGCCTGGCGCAGGGCGGCGCGGCCCCCCGATCCGGACGCCGGCGCGGGGGTGATCGGGGGCGGGGTCGCGAGCTGGGCGGGGGTCATAGGGGACTCCTTGGCGCAGGGGCGGTACGTGGGATGCCGAAGGGCACGCCGGACCGCGGCGGGGCGGAAATTTCAGCCTCGCCGGCGTTTGAGGCGCGGGGGTACGGGGGCGGAGCCCCCGGGCGGCGCAGCCGGGAAGGGGCGGGGCGGGGGGAAGGCCCCGCAGGGGGTGTGGGCGATGGGCCCACACCCCCTGCGGGGGATGGTGATCAGCTCTTGCCGAGGAGCTTGTTCATCCGGGTGATCTCGGCACTCTGCGAAGAGACGATGGCGCCGGCCATGTCCTTGGCGGGCTGGTACGAGCCGCCGGACTGCTCGGTCTTCGCCATGGCGACGGCGCCCTCGTGGTGCTTGACCATCAGCTGGAGGAACGCCGTGTCGAAGGCCTTGCCGGAAGCCTTCCCCAGGCCGGCCATCTCGTCGGCCGTCATCATCCCGGACATGTCGTGCCCGCCGTGGCCGCCGCCTTCGGCGGGGACCTGCTCGCCCCACGTGGTCAGCCAGCCGGACAGGGTCCGGATCTCCGGGTCCTGGGCCTTCTTGATCTCGTCGGCGAGCGCCTTGACCTCGGCCGATTCGGCGCGCGTCGTGGCGAGGGCGGCCATCTCCACGGCCTGCCGGTGGTGGGGGATCATCCCCTGGGCGAAGGCGACGTCGGCCGCGTTGTGCGCACCCTGCTGGGAGGCGGAGGCGGAGGCGGAGGGTGAAGCGGGGGCGTTGTGGCCGCCGCTGTGGGCCGAGCCGCTGTCGGCGCTGCCGCTGCCGCCGCAGGCGGCGAGGACGAGGGCGGCGGTGGCGGTCGCGGCGACTGCGGTG
The DNA here is from genome assembly GCF_042673805.1 of Streptomyces sp. NPDC057010. Taxonomy (NCBI): domain Bacteria; kingdom Bacillati; phylum Actinomycetota; class Actinomycetes; order Kitasatosporales; family Streptomycetaceae; genus Streptomyces; species Streptomyces sp. NPDC057010. The sequence continues at coordinate 87,765 of NZ_JBHUSC010000001.1, forward strand.
GCGCGACGGACGAGGGAACGCTTGGCGGTCATGCTGGTGCTGCTCCTGGTGTGAAGGCACGCGCACGCGGGGCGTGCCGAAGATAGGGCGTTGGCCTGGGGAAAGGGCCGCCCTATATGCGCAGGAGCTGCAGTTCGCTCAGTGACGGAGGAGCGCGTCCGCCCGGGGCGACGTCGGGAACGAGCCCGTGCCCGGCCGCCGTCGGAGCGTGGACCGTGCCGGGCAGCACGGCCGGTACCGGCAGGACGGGGGAACCCGCGATGCCGGCGGCCGCGCAGGTCGCATCGGCGTGCGCGGCATGCCCGCCGCTGCCGCCGTCCGACGGATCGCCGGCGTGGACACAGCCCTCGTGTCCCGCCCCGGCCTCGGCACCGTGGTGCGCGCCGGCCGTGGTGTGTGCGGCCGCGGGCAGACTCCCCGGGCCCAGGCCGTGCATGGCGACGAGCCCGAACAGCACGCTCAGTACGAGCAACAGGCAGGAGCGCAGCCCGAAGGGCACCACCGCTCGCTTCGCCTGCCGACTCATACCCCGCATCGTAAGCGGACCCCCTCGGACCTGCGCGGCCGGGTCACCGGGCGGCCTCACCCCGCCGTGTCACAGGTCGCCCCCTCGGATGAGGGCGGCCACCCGGTCCGGATGCTCGTCGACCAGGAGGTGACCGGCGTCCGGTACGACGTGCAGGCCGGTCCCGAGGGCCGCGCGGACCGCCGGGGCGAGCCGGCGCGGCGGCAGGAAGGTGTCGTACGCGCCGGTGGCGACCAGCCGCGGAACCTCACGCGCCGGAAGTTCGGCCCTCCCGGGGGCCCCGCTCGAACGGGAGTGGCGTGCGACCAGGGTCATCCAGTCCACGAGCTCCGCGCGCGGACGCCGGCCGGGGGCGTGCATCGCCCGCAGGAGCCGCGCGCTGCGGGCCGCGGTCGGCCGTACGAACCAGGCGGCCGACGCGGCCAGCAGCCCCGGGGACAGCCGCAGCCTGCCCAGGCCTCCCGGGGACAGCAGAACGAGCCGCTCGATGCGCGGCGACGCGCTGGAGAGGGCGATGGCCGCGCCGAACGAGTGGCCGGCCACCACCGCCGGTCCCGCCGCGACCGCGTCCAGCACCTCGCTCAGCCACGTGCCGTACCAGGACAGACGGCCGCCGGAGATCCCCCGTTCCCCGGAGCTGAGACCGGGCTGCCCGGGGACGTCCGGAACGACGAGCCGGTGGCCGGCCGACACCAGGGCGGTGGCCAGGGGGAGCGACACCGCGGCGTTGAAGTTCGTCCCGGGCACGAAGACGACCGTGGTCGGGCCGGATCCTGCGATCACCGCGTGGGTCCGTGCCCCGTTGGCGGTCAACGACAGCCGCTCGTGCGCCACCGGCCACGCGTCGAGCCGTTCGCCGCACCAGCGGCGGATCTGCTCCCGGCCTGCCGTGCTGCGGTATATGGAATCCATCGGCCGAGTATCACCGCTCGGGCGGCCACCCGCGGGAAGCAGGCCGCGCCGCCCGCCGGTCGCCGGGCGCTCGCGGAGATCTGAACCGGGGGCTGCGCGCGCCCTGTTACCGTGCGGGTATGCGCGCTCCCATCGGTCCTTTCGACCCCGTCCGGCCCGCCCCCGACTGCCTCGCCGAACTGACCCGGCCGGTGGCCGAAGCGGTCCGCGCCTGGCGGGGCGCGATCCCCGCCGAGCAGATCCTCTACGTCGACACCGATCCGGAGATCGCCGACACCGCCGCCTTCGTCGAGCACTACGGGCCGGAACTGCTCGGCCAGTCCGCCAACTGCGTGGTCGTGGCCGCCAAACGCGGTGGTGAGACCAGCCTCGCGGCCTGCCTGGTGGCCTCGGCCGGCCGCGTCGACGTGAACGGCGCCGTCCGCCGCCACCTCGGAGCCCGCAAGGTGTCCTTCGCCCCGATGGCGACGGCCGTGGAGCTGACCGGAATGGAGTACGGCGGCATCACCCCGGTCGGCCTGCCGGCCGACTGGCCTCTGCTCGTGGACCCGGCGGTCGCCGACATGCCGTACGTCCTCGTCGGCAGCGGCCGCCGCCGCGGCAAGATCATCGCGCCCGGCAAGCTGTTCGCCGAGCTGCCCGGCGCCGAGCTGGTCGAGGGCCTCGCCCTCCAGGCCGTCTAGCCGAAGTCCGGGACGTAGGGGCGGACCCGGGCGATGACCAGGGCGACGTCGTCGTGGTCGTCCGGGTGGCGCAGGGAGTCCAGGAGCCGGTCGCACGTCTGCTCCAGCGTCCGGCCGCTGCCGGCGAGGAGTTCCAGCAGCAGGGACAGCCGGTCGTCGATGGGCCGGTCGCGGGTCTCGACCAGCCCGTCCGTGTACAGGACCAGCTGGTCGTCGGCCTCCATCGGGACCGTGGTCGCCTCGAAGGGGATCCCGCCCACACCCAGGGGGGTGCCCGTGGGCAGGTCGAGCAGCCGGGGCGCCCGGCCCCTGCGGATCAGGACCGGCGGCAGGTGTCCGGCGACGGCCATGCGGCACTGCGCGCGGTGCGGGTCGTAGACGGCGTAGATGCAGGTCGCGATGGTCTCGTCCAGCCCGGCGGTGGTCCGGTCGAGGTGTTCGAGCACCTGGGCGGGGTCGAGGCCCAGCTCGGCGAGCGTGCGGGTGGCGGTCCGCAGCTGGCCCATGCTGGCGGCCGCGTTGATGCCGCTGCCCATGACGTCGCCGATGACGATGGCGGTCGTGTCGTTCGGCTGCGCGAAGGCGTCGAACCAGTCGCCGCCGATCTCACTGGTGGCCGCCGCCGGCTGGTACCGGTAGGCGACCTCCAGACCCGGGGTGAGGGGCGGGTGGTGCGGAAGCAGGTGGTGCTGGAGGGCCAGCGCGGTGTGGTGCGCGTTGCGGTACCAGCGGGCGTTGTCGATGCACACCGCGGCCCGGGCGGCCAGCTCGCCCGCCAGGATGATGTCGTCGTCGTCGAAGGGCAGCGGATTGCGGGTCCGCTTGAGGTCGAGCGCCCCGAGGACCTCGCCGCGGGCGATGAGCGGCACGGCCAGATAGGAGCGCAGCCCGGCCCGGGCCAGGAGGGCGGCCGCGTCGTCGTTGCGGGCGATCCGCGAGAGGTCCCGGGCGTGCACGTGGGCCACGAGCACCGGGTGCCCGGTCGTCACGGACTGCGTGACCAGCCGGTCCGCCTCGTAGCGGGCGATGTCGCCCGGCGGGTCCGCGGCGCGCACGGCCTCGCTCGGGTAGGCGGCCGCCACGGCGAGCGCCCGGAAGACCGCCGGCCCGCGGGAGGTCATGGCCATGCTGGGACGGCCCTCCAGGACCGAGTCCAGGATGTCCACGGCCGCGATGTCGGCCAGCTCCGGAACGACGACGTCGGCCAGCTCCCGGGCGGTCTGGTCCAGGTCGAGCGTGGTGCCGATACGGACCGTCGCGTCCGCGATCATGGCGAGCCGGCGGCGGCTGTGGCCGATCTCCTTGGCCGCCTGGTGACTCTGGGTGACGTCCACCACCGAAGTCGCCACGCCCAGTACCCGGCCCGTCGCGTCCTCCAGCCGGTAGTACGAAACCGACCAGGCGTGTTCGGTGCGCTGGTCGGCGTGGGTGTGGCCGGCGGTGAACTGCTCCAGCAGCGGCGTACCGGTGGCCAGTACCTGGCGCATCGCTGCCTCGACGGCCTCCGCGTCGTCCAGGAAGGACAGGGCCTCGCGCACCCGGCGGCCGATGTGCGCGGCGGCCGGCAGCCCGTTGATGCGCTCCAGCATCGGGTTGACCAGCACGTACCGCAGATCGGTGTCCAGGACCGCGAGCCCGATCGGGGACTGCGCCACCAGGCGGGCCGACAGGGCCAGGTCCCGCTCCAGGTGCCGCAGCCGGGCCCGGTCGGTCGCGATCCCCAGGGCGTAGCGGTCCCCGCGCTCGTCCAGCAGCCTCATGTTGCGGAACTCCACGAGGCTGGTGCTGCCGTCCTTGTGCAGTACGGGGAACGCCCCGGCCCAGTCGCCCGCCCCGCCCATCACCCGCGCGAACAGCTCCATCACCAGGCCCACGTGCTCCTTGGACGCCAGCAACTGGGCGGCCGGGCGGCCCAGTGCCTCCGCCGCCGTCCAGCCGAACAGCTGCTCGGCCTGCGGGCTCCACAGGGCGATCCGCCCCTGGTCGTCGAGGACGACCGCGGCCACGTTCAGGACGTCGAGCAGCCCGCTGGGCGGCGCGAGACCGGGCGGTCTGGCGAGGTCGGCGTCAGCCCTGGGCGCATCGGCTGCATCCATCGCGATGGCTCCCTTCCGGCCGTCGGCCCGGCGCCGTGGGACCTCTGGCGGACGAGCCTCGCGGGGCTACCCACCATCGTCTCTCGGGACCCGCGGTCCTACAGCCCGCAGGGCCGGCCGCCCCGGCCGGCCCCGGGTGGAAGCGTCCGGGAAAACCCGCCCTCACCTGGGAGGATCGCAAGAACCTCCAATGCCGTCCGGTCACGGCGCGGGGCCCTGCCGGGGGCCCGGGGGATCGGCTGCGCGATCCCCCGGACGCCCCGCCGGACGGCTCAGCCGTTGACGTTGACGGCCTTCCAGGCCGCCGCCACCTGCTGGTACTCGGTTCCGTTCGCCCCGTACAGGTCGGCCGTCGCCTGCAGGGTCGCGGTGCGCGCCCCGGCGTAGTTGGTGGTCGACGTCATGTAGGTCGAGAGCGCCTTGTACCAGATCTTGTAGGCCTTGGTCCGGCCGATTCCGGTGACGGTGGAGCCGTCGTAGGTGGGCGAGTCGTAGGACACCCCGTTGACCGTCTTCGCGCCGCTGCCCTCGGACAGCAGGTAGAAGAAGTGGTTGGCGACGCCGGAGGAGTTGTGCACGTCGAGCCGGCCCACGGTCTTGGACCAGTAGTCGGCCGAGGCGCCGTCCTTGCTGGGCTTGTCCATGTAGCGCAGCGGCGTGCCGTTGCCGCGGATGTCGATCTTCTCGCCGATGAGGTAGTCGCCGATGTCGGAGGAGTTGTTGGCGAAGAACTCCACCGAGGTGCCGAAGATGTCGCTGGTGGCCTCGTTGAGGCCGCCCGACTCGCGGCTGTAGTTCAGCTTGGCCGTGGCGGCGGTCAGGCCGTGGCTCATCTCGTGTCCGGCGACGTCCAGGGACGTCAGCGGCTTCTGGTTGTTGGCGCCGTCGCCGTAGGTCATGCAGAAGCAGCTGTCGGACCAGAAGGCGTTCACGTAGGCGTTGCCGTAGTGGACGCGGGAGTAGGCGGCCTTGCCGTCCCCGGCGATGCCGTTGCGGCCGAGCTCGGACTTGTAGAAGTCCCAGGTCACGGCGGCGCCGTAGTGGGCGTCGACGGCGGCCGTCTGACGGTTCGACGGCAGCCCGTCGCCCCACTTGTCGTCCGCGTCGGTGAACAGGCTGCCCGTGGCGGTGGACGTGGCACCGTTCAGGTCGTAGGTCTTGTGGCCGCCGCGGCCGCCGTCGGTCAGGCTGTACGCCGACCCGCTCGCGGTGGTGCCGAGCGTGACCGTGCCGGAGTACTCGCTGGTCCCGGTGCCGGAGTCGATGGCCTCGTACGCGTACAGCTCGGCGCCGGTGGCGGCGTCCGTGATGACGTGGCGCTCGCTGGGGGTGCCGTCGGGCTGGGTGCCGGTCACGACGGCCTCGTAGGCGAAGACCGGCTTGCCGCTCGCGGCCCAGACGACCTGGCGGGCGCCGGCGGGGGCCTTCAGGGAGGTGCGGGCGGCGGCCGGGGCTATTCGGGCCTCGACGCCCTTGGTGGTCTTGCGGCTGCCGTCCTTCTTCTGGTGGACCACCAGGTCGCCGCCGAGGACGGGCAGTCCGGCGTACGTGCGCTCGTAGCGGGTGTGCACCGTGCCGTCGGCGTCCTTGACCACATCGCGGGCCACGAGGCGCTCCTCGTCGGCCAGGCCGATGGCGCGGGCGGTGTCCGCCGCGTTGTTCTGCGCCGCGGTGATCGCCTGGACGCGTGCGTCGGCGGTCAGTGCGAGCGCGGTGGCGCCCGCCTCCCGCTCGGCCGCCGCGTTCGCGGAGCCGCTCTGCACGGAGATGGCGACCATGGCCGCCGAGGCGACGACGGCGGCGGCGCGCAGCGCGCGGGTGCGGCTGCGGCTGCGGGTGGTGCGGGCTGAGGACGTGGGGAGGGTCACTCGTGCTCCTTCAATTGCCGTGGGGGGCTAGGTGGTTGATGACCTTGCCAGGAAGCGACGGCAGATTGACAGGTATGCAACAAGGATTTGACCTGTTGTTGTCCGGAAAGCAGGGAGCGATGTTCGCTCAGCGACCAAAAACGGAACATTCCGCTTCCCCGGACGGGGGTGGTGAGCCAAGTCCGGGGAAGCGGATGGCGATTACTGGACGCCGGGGATCTGGCGGGCCTTGAACGCGGCGCGCACGGCGTCCGCCGCGCCCGCCCCGTACATCCGCTGGGCGGTGGCGATCGTCGTCAGGGCCGCGTCCCGGAAGGAGGTGCCGGGCGCGAAGCCGAACTGCGCGTTGACGATGATGCGGTCGGCCGTACGGGCGCCCAGGGCGCCGCGGATGTCGAAGAGGGCACGGGACCAGATCTCGCCGTCGGCGTGCACCTCACCCTCCAGGTCGCCGTAGACCTTGTTCCCGTCGATACGGCGCAGGCAGTGCGGGGCCGCGCTGTACGGGACCGAGTCCCAGTCGGCGACGCACGCCAGATCGGCCCGCTGCGGCCAGCCGTACGCGGCGGCCGCGTGCGATCCGACCTCGACGGCCAGGTAGTCGCCGAAGGCCTCGCCTATCGCGCCGGCCTCGGGGGAGGTGCCGAAGCCGGGAACCTGCGCGTTGTGCACGGCGTGGCCGTACTCGTGGACGATCACCTCCGCGTCCTCGGCGTCGTCGACCCCGCCCTTGCCGAAGCGGATCTCGGCCTTCTTGTCGGAGAAGAAGGAATTGTCCGCGCCCCACTGGTTGATGCGGACCGGCTGGGCCCGGTCGTTGGCCCCGGGCAGTTCGGTGCCGAAGCCGAGGCCCTGGAGGTACTCCTGGGCTTCGTTCACCCAGAAATAGGCCATGACCTGCTCGAACTGGTCGTCGCTGCGGTTGTATACGGTCGCGCCCGCGGGGTCCGCCGAGGCGCCGGTGTCCGATCTGACGTACGCCCACCTGCCCGAAAGGCGGCCCGTGCCGTCCAGGTTGCGCAGCTCGGCCGTGGCGTAGGCCGAGGAGGGCACGGCGTCGGCGGCGTCCTTGCCGTCGGCGAGGGACTGGTCGCCGGAGGACTGGACGGGGTTGACCATGAAGACGCGGGCCCGGGGCGGCGCTGCCGACGGCGCGGCCCCGGAGGCCGAGGCCTGTCCGGTGAGGGCGAGCACGGTCAGTGCGGCGGTGGCGGCGGCCGTGGCGGTGAGACCGCGGGGTGTGCGGCGGGACATGGACATCCTCCTGTGCGGGATGCGGTGTGCCGCAGAAGCGGCACGGAACGGCGGGGTGCGGCCGTGATCCTCGCGCACCCCGCCCGCCCCGCGCCAGGCCCGCGTACCGGGAAGTTCCGCCCCAGAACACGCCATTCCGGCAGGTCAATCGGCTCCGGCGCCGCCCGCGTTGCCGCGCTTCGGTGTCATGCGGGCGCGCCGCCACCTATGCTGCGGCGGTGTCCACACCCTCCGCACCTGCCACGTACCCGCGCTCCTGCCTGGTCGTCGCCCTCCTGCTGCTCGTCGCGGCGGCCGCCGGTTTCGGGGCGTGGAGGTGGTGGGAGCGGGCGCAGGCGGGGGAGTTCACCGCCGATCCGCACTCCTGCGAGCTGGTCACCCCGGAGACGATCCACCGGCTGGTGCCGACCGCACTCGGCGGCCGGGAGGATGCCGGCGCGTGCACCTGGTCCGCCCCGCGCGTGGAGGGCACCTACCGCTCCAACGTCCACCTGCTGCCCTTCCGGCTGACCGTGGACCTGGCCCGCGAGGACCTGCGCGAGACCCGCGCCGACGAAACCGGCTGGGAGAAGGACACGGCCGAGGACGTGCCCGGGATCGGGGAAGAGGCCTTCCTCCGCTTCCGGAAGGCCCCGCCCGGCGGCCCCGCCTCGGCACAGGTCTGCTTCCGCCGCAGCAACATGGTGGTCTGGGTCGCCTACGCGCGCGCCGACGACGACCGGCGGGCCGCCCGGGCCGGCGCCATCGACGCGGCACGCGAGGCGGCCTCCCGGCTCCGCGCGGGCTGACCGGCGGCGGACGTCCCTCAGGACAGGGTGCGTACGCGCTGGTCGCGCAGCTCGTAGCGGGCGGCGACCACGGCCAGTTGGCCCGAGGCCACCCTGCCCGCCAGGTCCGGCTCGGTCGCCAGCCGGTCGCGGACGCTGCGCACGTGCGCGTTGACCGTGGCGTCGATGCGGGCATCGCCGTGCTGGCCGCGGTCGATGGACGGCCTTATCTGGTCCGCCAGGTACTGGATGTGTGCGGGCAGCGGCTCGCCGGACTCGTCGGCGTGCACCGCCGCGGCCACCGCCCCGCACGACTGGTGGGCCAGTACGAGCACCAGCGGGACGCGCAGTTCGAGGACCCCGTACGCGACGCTCCCGAGTACGGCCTCGTCGAGCACCTCACCGGCGGACCGCACGGTCATCAGGTCGCCCAACCCCTGGTCGAAGACCAGCTCAGGGGGCACGCGGGAGTCGATGCAGCCCAGTACGACCGCGAACGGCTGCTGTCCCGACACCAGCCGGCGGCGCAGGGCCGCGGACTCGTGCGGGTGCTCCTGCCGCCCGGTGCGCCAGCGCTCGTTCCCCGCCGCCAGCCGGCGCAGCGCCTGCGCGGGCGTCGTGGGCCGGTCCCCGCCCTCGGCCTCCAGCGAGGCGGCGGAGGCGGGGAAGGCCGACCCGAGGGTCAGCCCCGCGCCGGCGACCGCCGTACCCGCCACGGCGGTGCGCAAGAGGGCACGTCGGCTGGGCGGAGAGGCGACAGAGGTCCGTATGTTCGAATCCATGGCCGGACCGTAACCCGGCCCCCTGGCACCGGTGTTGACCCGCAGCCGCAATGGCGCGATCCGTTCGCCGACAGGCCGAATGGTGGCGAAATGGTCTCAGCATGCGGAAACACCCTCAGGGCGGGCGGGGTCTAGTCGGGGCCCGTCCAGTCGAAGGCGATGTGCTTGCTGGACCGGCCGTCGCGGTTCCACCGGAAGCCGAAGGCGTCGGCCCGGTCCGCGGTCGAACGGCCCCAGGTCGCGACCTGTCCGGGCCCGGTCTCACACCCCGGGAGGTTGGTGGACTGGACGCGCTCGCCCGGCGGGGTCGTCGGTCCGCTCAGGGCCTCGGCGCTCGCCTCGACCCGGCCGGGGACGGTGGCCCGCCAGCCGCCGAGGTCCTCGTCCACCTCGATCCGGATGGGGGCGAAGTCCATGCCGCGCATCTCGGCCCCCATCATGGACACCATCTCGGCCGGCCAGCTGCCCGCCTGGCCGCCGAAGATCATCTGCAGGGCCTGGCGCTGCGTGTCGTCCGCGCGTTCGTCGAGGAAGACCGCCGCGTACGTGTCGCTGTGCTCGGCCCAGAGGTTGCCCACGAACGAGCCGAGCATCACCACGTTGAGGTCGTCCAGCGGCACCCCGCCGTAGTTGCCCTCACGGATGTGCCAGGCCAGGACGCCGTCGCACTCGCCGTAGGTGGGGAGCTGCGCGAAGGAGCACGGGCAGGGAACGTTGCACCTGCAGGTGTCGAACCAGTCCCCGGCCGCGTGCCATCTCGGCACGGTCGCTGTCGTCTCGGACATGTCGCCGCCTCCTCATGGCGCCGCGCCGGCGGACGCCACGGGTCGTCATGTCCATCCTCCCCCTCACCCCGCCATCCGGTCCATGTCCGGCATCGGACCGGACGTCCCCAGGCCCGGCAGCAGCCAGTCCTGGAAGGGGGCGAGCACGGCCATGACCAGGAAGGCCAGGCCGACGGCCCAGGCGAGCCAGGGCCCCTGGCGCCACAGCTTCTCCAGGAAGATCACCCCGGCCACCGCGGCCATCGCGGCCACGTTCATGACGCCGAGCGGGATCAGGACGATCATCAGCCCCCAGCAGCAGCCGACGCAGTAGAGCCCGTGGTGTGCGCCGACCCGCAGGTCCTTCGCCCAGGGCCGGAAGCGCGCGTACCGGGCCAGCTGGAACATCGGACTGCGGCAGTGCCGCAGGCAGACCCGCTTCAGCGGCCCGAACTGCTGCACCCCCGCGAGCAGGAACGCCGTGGCGCCGATCCAGCGCGCCGCCCCGGGGTCCCGGTCCACGAGGTGCCCGCTCGCCGCCAGGGCCCCGTAGGCCAGCAGCCCGAAGGCGGTCCAGACGAGGAGGTAGCCGCTGACGAACTCCGCGATCCGCAGCGCACGGGCGGGACCGGCCGAGCGGCGCCCGATGGCGCGCACCCAGGTGATGGCCACCGGCGCCACCGACGGCAGCATCATCGCCGCCATCATGACCACCCACAGCAGCAGGAACAGCGGGAGCGCCAGCCCCATGGTGCCGGGCTCCATCCCCATGTGACGGGCCTGCCCGACGGTGAGCAGCCACGCCAGGGCGGCCAGCAGCACCATCAGCGCCCAGGCGACCGCCAGATCACGCGGGGGCAGCAGGGCGGCGGGCCGTGTGGGCGCGGGCGGGGCCAGGCGGAGGTGGGCGGGACGCGGCATGAGGGCCTCCCGGGGACGGGCGTTCCCGACCCCTCAAGCAGAGCACACGACCGCCCCGCCTTCTCGGCCACGTTGCCACGTTGGGGTACCGGGGTACCCCACACGGGTAGGGCGGCCCCTGCTGGATCAGTCGGTGGGGAGCCCCAGCAGGCGGACCGCCGCCTCGCGCATCTCGATCTTGCGGATCTTCCCGGTGACGGTCATGGGGAACTCCTCGACGACATGGACGTAGTGCGGGATCTTGAAGTGCGCGAGCCGCCCCTCGCAGTACGCGCGCACGGCCGCGGCGGTCAGCGGCTCGGCTCCCTCCCGCATCCGCACCCACGCCATGAGCTCCTCCCCGTACTTGGGGTCGGGCACGCCGATGACCTGCACGTCCAGGACGTCCGGGTGGGTGTGGAGGAACTCCTCGATCTCGCGCGGGTAGAGGTTCTCGCCGCCGCGGATCACCATGTCCTTGATGCGGCCGGTGATGCTCAGGTAGCCGTCGTCGTCCATGACCGCGAGGTCGCCGGTGTGCATCCAGCGGGCCGCGTCGACGGCCTCGGAGGTCCGCTCCGGCTCGCCCCAGTAGCCGAGCATCACCGAGTAGCCGCGGGTGCACAACTCGCCCGGTTCCCCCCGGGGTACGGTCCGGCCGGACTGCGGGTCGACGACCTTCACCTCCAGGTGCGGCCCGACCCGGCCCACGGTCGACACCCGGCGCTCGACCGAGTCGTCCGCGCGGGTCTGCGTGGACACCGGCGAGGTCTCCGTCATCCCGTAGCAGATGGACACCTCCGTCATGCCCATCCGGTCGATGACCTCCTTCATCACCTCGACCGGGCAGGGCGAACCGGCCATGATGCCCGTCCGCAGGCTGGACAGGTCGTACGCGTCGAAGCCCGGCTCCGCCAGCTCGGCGATGAACATGGTGGGCACTCCGTAGAGCGAGGTGCACGACTCGGCCTCGACCGCGGCCAGCGTGGCCGCGGGGTCGAAGGACGGTGCGGGGATCACCATGGCCGCCCCGTGGCTCGTGCAGGCGAGGTTCCCCATGACCATGCCGAAGCAGTGGTAGAAGGGCACCGGGATGCAGACCCGGTCCTGCTCGGTGTAGTGGCACAGCTCGCCGACGAAGAAGCCGTTGTTCAGGATGTTGTGGTGCGAGAGCGTCGCGCCCTTCGGGAACCCGGTGGTCCCCGAGGTGTACTGGATGTTGATCGGGTCGTCCGGGCTCAGCGCGGCCTGGGCCCGGGCCAGTTCGGCCGGGTCGCCCTGCCGGCCCCGCTCCAGCAGCGAGGTCCACAGGGGACCGCCCAGCAGGGCCGTGAACTCCAGCTCCGGGCAGCGCGGCCGCACCTCCTCGATCATGGCCGCGTAGTCGGAGCTTTTGAAGCGCTCCGCCGCCACCAGCAGCCGGATCCCGGACTGCCGCAGTACGTACTCCAGTTCGTGGGAGCGGTAGGCGGGGTTCACGGTGACGAGGACGGCGCCGATCCGCGCCGTGGCGTACTGGACCAGCGTCCACTCGGCGCAGTTGGGGGCCCAGATCCCGACCCGGTCCCCCTTGGCGATGCCGAGGTCCAGCAGCCCGAGCGCGAGCGCGTCGACCTCGGCGGCCAGCTCCGCATACGTCCACCGGCGCCCGGTGGCCCGGTCGATCAGGGCGTCGCGCCCCGGGAACAGCCGGACGGTACGGTCCAGGTTCTCGCCGATCGTGTCGCCCAGCAGCGGCACTTCGCAGACACCGGACGCATAACTCGACGCGGAAGACACACGTGGCTCCAGGACTCGGTGGCGGGGCGCGCGGGCCCGGCGGGCCGGCGTGCTCCCATGATCCCCGCCACCCGGTCCGGGGACCAGCCCCCGGGGGCGCGGGGTCAGCGCGCGTGCCGCTCCGGGAGGTCCACCTCGGCGGGGGCCACCGTGAAGCCGCGGGTGCCCGCCGGTGCGGCCCGCTTGCCGCAGAACGCCGCTTCGAGGGTCCCGCCGAGGGCCATGTTCGCGGCGCCCCGGTTCGAGGTGTTCGCCATGGCGGCGAGGCTGCGCCGGCCGTCCCGGGTGGTGAAGGCGTAGGTGTAGTAGCCCTGCACGGTGCCCGTGTGACCGTAGACCGACGTGCCGCACGAGAGGTCGTAGCGGCGCAGCCCCAGCCCGTAGGAGCGGGTGCCCGTGGTGTCGGTCGGGGCCATGGCGAGCATCGGCTCCAGCGTCCGCGCGGGCAGCAGCCGCCCGCCGAGCAGCGCGGAGGTGAAGGTGTTCAGATCGGCGGCGTCCGAGATCATCGCTCCGGCCGACTGCGCCCAGGACACGGTCTGTTCGGTGGAGTCCACCAGGGGCCCTCCGGCCTCGTCGGGGTGCAGGTAGCCGCGGACGTGGCGCCCCTCGATCCGGGTGCCGGGGTGGACGTACGAGGTGTTCCGCAGCCCCAGCGGCTCGATGATGCGGCGGCGGTACTCCTCGGCCACCGGCTGCCCGGTGGTCTTCTCGATGAGCATGCCGAGGACGACGAAGTTGGTGTTCGAGTACTGGTACGAGGCCCCCGGCTCGGTGGTCCTCGGTTCGCGCAGCGAGAGCGCCACGAGGTCCCGGTAGCCGAACACCTTGTTCCGTACGGCCTCGAACCCGGGAACGGTCCGGGCGAACATGGCGTCGGTGTAATCGGCCAGCCCGCTGCGGTGGTTCAGCAGGTGGCGCACGGTGATCCGCTTGTCGGGCAGCAGACCCGGCAGGTGCCGGTCGACCGGATCGTCGAGCCGGATCCGCCCCTCCGCGACGAGTTGCAGCGCCACCACGGCGGAGAAGGTCTTCGTTACGCTGCCGATCCGGAAGCGGGCCCCGGTGTCCATGGCCGCGCCCGTGCTCCGGTCGCGGACGCCCACCACCCCGGTCCGGACGCCCTCGGGGCCGCTGACACGGGCCATCGCCCCCGGCGCCCCGGCCGCCGTCGTGTTCCGCAACGCCTGGACCAGGGCGGGGAGATCGGGGGCCGGCGCCTCGGCTGCCCGGGCGGGGCCCGCCGTGGCGAGGGTGACGGTGATCGGTGCCAGGCCGGCCACCACGGCCAGCAGGGCGGCGCCGAAGGTCAGGCGGCGTCGGTTCGGGTTCGGGGTCGGTGTCAGGGGCAGGAGCACGTGGATCCTCGAATCGGCGGGTACCGGGCAGGGGTACCGAGCGTACGGAAGATCCACTCGCCGGCGCGCGCGTCGTCAGGGCGTGTTCCGCGGGTTCCGGCGGCCCTCGGAGGTGTCGGCGATCCTGCCGTTCCGCCGCGGCGGGGTGTCCGGATCGCCGCCGGACACCCCCGGAGCGGCTACTTGAAGGCCGAGAAGGCCTTGGTGAAGGCCAGCGGCTGCTGGAGGATCGAGCTGCACGTGGCGTCCGCGTAGCCGACCGCCCCGGCCGCGCACTGCCGGTCCCGGGCCGAGGACCACATGGCCAGCCGGCCGATGCCCTTCGCCGAGGCGAAGTCCACGAGCTGCGTGGCGTCCGCGACGGTGAAGACCTCGCTCGCCACGTCGTTCACGCCGATCATCGGCGTGACGGCGACCGCCTTCCAGGCCGCCGCGTCGGACAGCCCGAGCACCCCCTTCAGCTGGGCCTGGGTGGCCGTCGCCGCCTGGATGGCGTACGCGCCCATGTCCGCGCTGTACGCCGGCCCGTAGTCCATCGCCATGATGTTGACGGCGTCGACCCGCACGCCGTTCTTCCGGGCGTCGGCCAGCAGGGCCACCCCCGGTTGGGTCAGCCCCTCCGGCATCACGGGCAGCGTGAAGGCGACGTCGAGGCCCGGGTGGGACTTCTGGAGCCGGGCGATGGCCTGGGCGCGGCGCGCGTTGGCCGCGGTGTCCGGCAGGGCCGCGCCCTCGATGTCGAAGTCGACCTTGGTCAGCTTGTACTGGTCGACGACCTTGCCGTAGGCGGCCGTCAGCTCCTCGACCGTGGAGCAGTTCAGCGCCAGCTCGTGCCCGGCGGCCCCGCCGAACGACACCCGCACGTCACCGCCCTTGGCGCGCAGCGCGCCGATCTGGGCGGCGACCTTGTCGCCCGCCAGGTCCGTGACCCCGCCCCACAGCGGAGCGCAGCCGCCGCCCGACGTGATGAAGGCGAGGTGGAACTCCTTCACGCCGGTCGCGGCCGCCGTGTCGAGCAGGTCGTACGCCGGGTACAGCGAGGTGTCCACGTACGGGGCGAAGCGCGCCCCCGCCGCCGGGGCGGTCGGCGTGCCGGTGGGGGTGGCCGACGGGGTACGGGTGGGCTGCGCGGAGGTCGGGGCCGGTGAGGGCGGCACGGTCGGCGCGGCCGTGGCCGTCGGGGTCGGCCGGGCGGTGGGGCGCCCGCTCGGGCCGGCCGTCGCGCCCGGGTCCACCGAGCACTTCAGCCCGTTGATGCGGCACCCGGTCGGGTCGCCGGGGGCGCCGGACCCGCTCGCGACGAAGCCGACGGTGACCGAGGCCCCGGCCGCCAGCTCCCGGTTCCAGCCCGCGGGCTTCACCGTGACGTGCCGCCCGTCGACCGTGTGGGTCCCGTTCCACAGCGAGTCGATCCTCGTGCCCGCCGGGAGGTCGAACTGCAGCGTCCAGTCCGACTGCTTCGTGCCCGTGCTGTTGGTGATGACGTACTGGCCGGTGTAACCGCCGCTCCAGGAGCTGGACTTGGTGTACACGGCTCCGACGGAGCTGGCCTGTGCGGTGCCGGTGAACGCGAAGGCCGCGCCACCGATCACCGCCGCCGCCACGATCGCGCCGGTGACCTTGGCCGTACGGCTCGTCCTGCGCCGGTGCCCGCCTGTGCTGCTCATCGCGTGCCTGCCTCTGTGTTACTGGGGAGTTGGGGTTGCGGCAGCACGCTAGCCGCCCCGAAACGGACATTCGTTCGCTTCGGGGCGCCGGCCGAGAACTTAGGTTCCGCTTAAGGAAGGGATCGGCGGCCATTAAGCCGCCGCGGGTGGATCCCGGGCCGTGCGGGGGCGGTCAGCCGTGGGTGGAGTCGATGACGCAGAAGCGGTTGCCCTCGGGGTCGGCCAGCACCACGAAGTCCGGGTCCTCGGGGTAGGAGTCCCAGGCGACCCGCAGGGCCCCCAGCGCCACCAGGCGTGCCACCTCGGCCTCCTGCTCGGCCGCGTCCGCGACGTACAGGTCCAGGTGTACGCGCGGATGCTCCTGCACGGGCGTGGTGCTGCGGCCGAGGGCCAGCCCGGGCCCGCCGCCCGCGGCCGGGACCAGGACCGTCCAGGCCTCGTCGATCTCGCCGTCGCGGGGGACGTACCCCAGCGCCCCGCCCCAGAATTCCGCCGCCCGCCGTACGTCCGCGGCGCCCATCACGATCGTTCCGATGCTCAGCATGATCCGATTCTGGCAAAGGGCCCGCAGCCGCCGGTGGCTAGGGGCGGCGGCGCGGTTTGCCGCTCTTGCCGCCCTTGGGGCCGCCGGAGCCGCCGCGCGGGTTCTTGCCCGTCGGCTTGCCGCCCGCCTTGCCCGATCCGGGCTTCCGCTGCGCGCCGCCCGCGTCCGGGCGCTTGGCCTTGGCCTTCGCCTTGGCGGTGGCCTTCGGCTGCGCCGGGGTCTGTGCCCGGCCCCGGGTGCTGTTGACCGTACGGCCGCGGACGATGCCGATGAATTCCTCGACCAGGTCGGGGGTGGTCTCCGCCTGCGGCCACGACAGCGCGACGCGCGAGGCGGGGGCGTCCGTGACCGTGCGGTAGGTGAGGTCCTTGCGGTGGTGCAGGCGCGCGAGCGACTGGGGGACGATCAGGACGCCCACGCCGGCGGCCACCAGCTCGATGGCGTCCGCCGTCGTCGCGGGGCGCTCGATCGCGGGCCGGCCCGGCAGCCGCTCCCAGCCCAGGGTGTCATCGAGGGGATGGAAGACGATCTCCTCGGCCAGATCCTCCGTGGACACCTCCTCCACCGCCGCGACGAGGTGGTCCTTGGGGACCACCACGACCGTGGTCTCGGTGTAGAGGGGGATCGCGCTGAGGTCGTCGCGGTCCACCGGGAGCCGGACGAATCCCGCGTCGGCGCCGCCCTCGCGCAGCACGCCGAAGGCCTCGGCGGGGGACACCGCGACCAGGGTCAGCGGGACGTCGGGCAGCCGCTCGTTCCAGATCCGGATCCACTTGGTGGGGGTCACGCCCGGGACATAAGCGAGCCGGAACGAATGGGGTGCTTCCGAGCCTGTCACCCCGCCAGGTTACCGGTCGTGGTCGGAGGTAGCGCACACGCTCGATACTCTTGACACCATGACGTCGCACCAGAACACCCAGACGATGAAGCCCGCAACCGCGGCGAAGAAGCTGGGCGTGTACCTCGAGGCCACCCCCGCAGAGTTCCAGGAGGGTGTCGTCTCGCGCAGTGAATTGAGTGCGCTGCAGGCCGACCCGCCCCAGTGGCTCCAGGAACTGCGGCGCAACGGCCCGCACCCCCGCCCGGTGGTCGCGGCCAAGCTCGGCGTCTCCATCGCCGGCCTCGCCCGCGGCGGGGTCACCGAGCCCCTCACCACCGAGCAGATCGAGGCGCTGAAGCAGGAAGCTCCCGAGTGGCTGCAGAAGGAGCGCGCCACCCAGGCCGAGGTCCGCAAGGAAGCGGTCCGCATCAAGGAGAAGAACGCCCAGCGCGCCGCCGAGCAGGCCCGCGACCCGCGTCCCTGATCCGCGTCACCCCTCGGTCCTCAGGCCCGGTTCCCCGGTGGGAGCCGGGCCTGAGGCCTGTGGCGGGTCCCCGCGGCCGCCCGCCCCGACGGCATTACCCGAGAGGTAATCGATCTTCCGTACGCCTCCGGGCAGATTGGTCCCACCGGGACGGGCAAGGGCTCGGAACACCCCCGGAGACAGAGGGAGACGTACGGTCATGACGGCGATCCGGCAGCAGCAGCGGCGTACGAAGAAGCAGACGGTGGCGCGGACCGGGCGGTTCGCCGCGGTGGCCGTCGCCGCCGGCCTGTCGATCGGCGCGGTCACGGCGGGCCCGTCCTCCCCGGCCGCGGCGAGCCAGGCGGGTCAGCCGCCCCGGACGGCGGCCGCCGCGGGACGGGGCGGCGAGTGCGCCGAGGTCCGGGACAAGGTCGAGCGGCTGGAAGGCCTGATCACCCCGAACGCCTGCGCCTTCATGAAGCGGCAGATCGCCTTCGGCGAGATGCCGACCGGCACGCCCCCCACCCCCGGCGGTCCGGTCCACCCGAGGGTCGCCGCGTACCTGGACATCTTCGACGCGGACGCCACGCTCTGGGAGGCGGGCGGCCCGGCCCAGCGCGGGCACGCCGTGATCGGCGCCTCGATCACCGGCTCCCTCGGCCTCGCCCCCGACCTGCGCTACGTGGGCACGAACGTGGTGGCCGACGGCGCGGTGATGATGTTCGGCCAGCGCAACGAGGTCACGGTCAAGGGGCAGAAGGTGACGTACCCCCAGATCGCGCGCAACGTCCTGTCCGACGACGGGAAGACCATCCAGGCCCGCCGCTACTACGACCGCTACGAGATCTTCAGGCCGGTCGCCCCCGAACTGCGCCCCCTCTTCGACGGCATGGCGGACGCCGGCCCCGCCACCGGCCGGAACCCCGAACGCTTCCGGGCCGACGAGATCACCGCCCGGCTGGCGGCCTGGAACGGCGAGGACGCGGCCGCTCTGACCGGCCGGATGGGCAACGCCCGGCTGACCGGCCCCGGCCTGGCCACTGCGCTGGCCACCGCGGAGGGCAAGACCGCGTACCTCAAGAGGTTCTTCGAGAAGGCGGACGTGAGGTTCCAGTCGGGCCAGGTCGCCTTCGGCGGCACCACCACGTACGTGGAGTGGCACGGCACGATCACCAGCACGAAGGGCACCGTCATCCCGTTCGGGATCGTCGAGCGGTTCGGCCCGCGGGGGGAGTGGGAGCTCTCCTTCGACACGCTGCCACTGATCGCCGAGGAGGCCGGGATCGAGGTCCGCTCCCTCTACCAGCGGCTGGCCCGGCCCTGAATCACCCCGGACTGCCACCGGTCGCGAGCAGGCGCAGCGCCTTGTCGAGCCGGGCCTGCCGGGTCTCGGGTGTCAGCGCCTGGAGCAGGGGCAGCACCACCAGGTAGCGCCCGGTCCGGTCCAGGGCCTCGAACGCCTTCCCGGCCTCCGGGTCCGCCTCGAGCGCCGCGGCGAGATCGGGCGGCACCGTCGCCGTCTTCTGCGACTCGTAGGCCGCCGCCCAGCGCCCGTCCTCCTGCGCCTTGCGCACCTCGGCCAGCCCGGGCTCGCGCATCCGCCCCGCCGCCGCCAGCACCGCGACCTTGTCGACGTTGACCTGCGACCACAGGCTCCGGGGCCGGCGCGGCACGTACTTCTGGAGGTAGTACCGCTCGTCCAGGGAGCGGCGCTGTCCGGAGATCCAGCCGTAGCAGAGCCCGATGTCGACCAGCTCGTCGTCGCTGACGGTCGGGATGCCGGACTTCTTCTTCGCCACCTTGATCCACACCCCCTCGTGGCGGGTGTGGTGCTCGGCCAGCCAGCCCTCGAACGACGCGCCGTCCGGGAAGGCCATGATCTCGACTCCGTCGATCTCGTCCATCGGCTCAGGCTAACGGGCGGGGAGCGGAGGTGGGAGCGGTGGTGGCCGCCGCCGCCACCGCACCCCCCGCGTACGGGGAGCGGACGCTCCGGGCTGTGAGGAGGCAGCGCGCAGAGCCCGTAGAACCGCCGGCCCGCTCCCCTGTGACGGACCGGCAGGTCCCCGTCTCAACCGGAGCCTATGGCGGGGCCGGACCGGTGCCTGTGCAGAGCGCGCACATTCTGTTGATCATGCGTGCAGGAGGTTTGGGCCGTCCGGATCCCCGGACCGCTCGAACGCGCCCTCGGCCGGCACGGCGGCCGGGTTCCCGGCCGGGCCCCGTCCGGTGGCGGGCCGCCTGCCCGTGGGGTGGGCTTGAGGGGTGAGCCCTCTTCCCGGTCGCGGCTGGTGGGCCGGACTCCCGCCGGCCGCGGGAGCCGCCGTGATGGCCCTCGGCATCCTCTCCGTCGGCCTGCACCTGACCGGGCACGAGGTGGCGTCCCTGGTCGCGCTCGCCCTCGCCGGGGCGCTGTGGCTGGTCCTGGCCGCCGACTTCACGGCCCGGCTGTTCGGCGACCGCGGGCGGTTCCGGGCCGAGGCCGACACCCCGGCCGCGCTGACCGCCGTCGCCGCCACCACCGTGCTCGGCACCCGGCTCTCGGTGCTCGGATGGCAGGACGCCGCCACCGGCCTGCTGGTCCTGGCCGCCGTGCTCTGGCCCGGTCTGCTGCTCGCCGTCGTCCTGCACTGGCGGCGCCGCATGCCCGGCGTGGCCTTCCTCGTCTGCGTCGCCACCCAGGGGCTCGCCGTCCTCGCGGCCGTCCTCTCCGCCGCCGAACACCTCGACTGGCTCGCCCGGGCGGCCCTCGCCTTCTTCTGCCTCGGACTGCTGCTCTACGCGGCGGCCCTGGCCCGCTTCGACCTCCGCGAGGTGGCCGGCGGAGCGGGGGACCACTGGGTGGCGGGCGGAGCGCTGGCCATCTCCGCCCTGGCCGGCTCCAAGCTCACGGCATCACCCGTATGGACCGGTTCGGCGCACACGGCCCTGCGTACCGTCACCCTCGGGCTGCTCGCCTTCTCCCTCGCCTGGTACGTCGTCCTCCTCACCGCCGAACTGCGCCACCCGCGGCCGCGTTACGACATCCGGCGCTGGTCCACCGTCTTCCCCCTCGGCATGACGGCCGCCGCCTGCCTCTCCGCGGCCGGCCCGACCGGCGTGTCCTGGCTCCGCCCGCTGGGCGAGGTCCTGCTGTGGATCGCCGTGGCCGCCTGCCTCTTCACCTGCGCCAAGTTCATCGGCTCCCACCGTCCGGGTTCCGCGGCGAGCAGGCATAATTGAGTACCGCGCGGCCCCTCCCGCACATGAGAATGAACCATCTCAAACCGGGAGGAACCCATGAGCCAGGAGCCCCTGACTCTGCATGACCTGATGCCTGCTCAGGCGCTGGCCGAGTCGATCGCCGCCGGGTACGTGACCCGCAAGCCGCACCCCGAGCTGCCGCTGTCCATCTACACGTACTCGAGGACGGCCCAGTACGAGGGAGTCTGGGACCAGGTCACCACACGGTGCCGCGGGCTCGTCGCCGAGGACAGCACCGGCGCGATCGTCGCCCTGCCCCTCCCGAAGTTCTTCAACGTCGGCGAGCACGAGGCCGGCATGCCGTACGCACCCGCGCTCCCGGACGAGCCGTTCGAGGTGTACGAGAAGGTCGACGGCAGCCTCGCGGTGGTGTTCCACTACGCGGGCCGCTGGAGGGTCGCCTCCAAGGGTTCCTTCACCAGCACCCAGGCGACCTGGGCCCAGCGGCGCCTCGACGGCAAGGACACCTCCGCGCTGCGCCCGGGGGTCACCTACCTCGCGGAGATCCTGTACCCGCAGAACCGCATCGTCGTGAACTACGGCGACCGCAGGGACCTGGTCCTCCTCGCCGCCTTCGGCGGCGAAGGCACCGAGGTCCCGCTCACCGAGGCCGCGGCCCACTGGGAGGGCATCGGCTCCGTCGTCACCGTGTGGCCCGCCATGCCCCTCGACGAGCTGATCGCGCTGACCGAGTCCAGCACCATGCCCGGCGGCGCCGCGGCCACCGGCACCGACGCCGAGGGCTTCGTCCTGCGCTTCGCCTCCGGCGTGCGCGCGAAGGCCAAGATCGCCGAATACGTGCGGCTCCACCGGGTGCTCACCGGCGTCAACGAGCGGGACATCTGGCGCAGCCACGGCATCCAGCGGTTCGCGGACCAGCCGGCCAAGCGCCTGGCGCAGGCCTTGAACTGCACCGTCGCCGAGGTCGAGGCCTCGGGCGGCAAGCCGCTGGACGCGCTGCTGGAGCAGGTGCCCGACGAGTTCGACTCCTGGGTGCGCGAGGTGATCGCCCGCCTGGAGGAGGAGGCCGCACGGCACGAGCGCGCCATCGACGAGGCCTACGCGGGCCTCGTCCACCTGGCCGGCGACCGGGGTGCCTTCGCCCGCGCCGTCCAGGAACTGGGCGACCGGACGGTCCGCCCGGCGATGTTCCAGCGGCTCGACGGCCGGCCGACCGAGCTCACCACCTGGCGACAGGTGCGGCCGGAGACGGCCGACCCGTACACCACCGACGAGGAGGACTCCGACGTGCCCGCGGAAGAGCCCCGTCCCGCGCCCCGTGCCGCCGCCCCGGCCGCGCCCCGCCCGGCGACCTCCGTGGCACGGCCCTCCGTACCGCGGCCCGCCGTGCGCGACGCCGTGGCGCCGGAGGCGGACGGGGAGGAGTCCCCGCTGCCCGTCGTGCACGTCATGACGGGACTGCCGGCCTCGGGCAAGACGACCGCGGCGCGCGCCCTCCAGGCGCGGGCCGGCGGCCGGATGCGGCGCGTCAACCTGGACGACCTGCGGAGCATGCTCGACCTGCCCGACCCCGAGCGGGGCCGCTCCTGGGCGCACGAGCAGACCGTACTGGCCGTACAGGACGCGGCGGTCCGCGCGGCCGTCGACGGTGGTTTCGACGTGGTCGTCGACAACACCCACCTGACCAAGCACATCCCGAAGCGGCTCAAGGCGGCGGTGGGCGGCCTGGCCACCTTCGTCGTGCACGACTTCACCGACGTCCCGCTGGAGGAGTGCCTGCGCCGGGACGCCGCCCGGGAGAACCAGGTCGGCGAGGAGATCATCCGCGTACTCGCCGAGAAGCACGAGAAGGCCCGCAAGGGCGGGTGGCGGCTGACGGCGGAGTGGATGAACGGCGGCTCCGGCGCGATGGCGGTGCCGCCCGTGGCCCCGTACGTGCCCGACCCGGAGCTGCCCACCGCGGTGATGTGCGACATCGACGGCACCCTCGCGCTGATCGGCGACCGGGGGCCGTACGACTTCTCGCGCTGCGAGCTCGACCTGCTCAACGTGTCGGTACGCAACGCGCTCGACGTCTTCCGGCGCGCCGACGGGGACACGATCGTGCTGCTCTCGGGGCGCAGCGAGGAGCACCGGCCGCAGACCGAGTCCTGGCTGCGGCGCCACGACGTGCCGTACGACGAACTGTGGATGCGCGCGACGGGTGACACGCGCCGCGACGACGTGGTGAAGGCGGAGCTGTTCGACGCGCACGTCCGCCACCGGTACGCGGTACGCGTCTCGCTCGACGACCGGGACCGGGTGGTGGCGGTGTGGCGCCGGATGGGGCTGCCCACCTGGCAGGTCAACTACGGCGACTTCTAGCCGCCGCAGTCGACCGGCGGGCCCGGCGGGGGGTCAGCGGCAGTACTTCACCTCGGTGAGGTTCTTGACGTAGCGGGCGGAGACCCAGTGCTTCTTGCCGTACGACTTGCTGTTCGGGTTCGCGCCGTACTTCTTGTGCAGGCGGTACCAGATGCGGTTGCCGTCCACCGATTCACCGTAGGTCTTGCACTCGATCTCGACCTTGCGGTTCGGGTACACCTGGTTGACGACCTGCGAATCGGTGGTCGGCTGGCTGCGGACCTTCAGCGGGCCCTTGGAGACGACCTTGCCGATGGCGTGCTTGTACTTGTAGTCGTCGTAGCCGTTGCCGTTGCCGGAGTCGTTGTCGTAGTCGTCGTAGCCGTCGGCCCGCTCGTTCCCGCTGCCCGCGACGATCTCCTGCGACGGCGTGGCGGCCGCCTGACCCCCGTCGTCGGCGACGGCGGTCCCGGCTGCCCCGACCAGGCCGAGCACCAGGCTTCCGGCGGCGAGAGCGAGGATGGTCCTGGGGGGCTTCAGCATGAGCCGGCTCCTCTGCGAATACGAAGTCGTCCGCCCGGCCGCGGCGCGCGGCGCGGGGTGGCAACCAGGCGGTCGCCAGGGACGACTATGACGAGGGAGGGGCGCGCAGACTCGCTGACGCACCGTCGATTAGCCCGATATGCCCAATATCCGATGCGCGTCGACGTGAGTTGACGAGAGGTGACGAGACGCGGTGCCGGTCGGCGCCGGCCCGCCGTCGCCGCCGGCGGCCTCGCGGGGCCGTGCCCGCCCCCGAACGGGCACGGCCGCGCGGCGGGGGCCCCGGGGGGCAGGGCCGGTGCCGGCCGGTGGACCGGCTGTGGAAAATCTACGGGCGGCCGGCCACGGACCGCGCCCATCCACGGGTTGAAATGCGCCTACCCCCTTGGGGGGCGACCCTGTACAACCAGGGGGGTACACAGGGGGGTTGACGTGCACGTGTCCATACATCCGGCGACGGTCCGGCTCAGATCCGCGCTGCCGGTCGTCGGCGAGATCGCGTGGGCCGCCGGCTCGCTCTGGATCTCCTCCACCATGCTCCACAACTGGCCCGACCCCCAGGGTTATTGGCGGGACACGGACGCCCTCGCCTACGTCCTCCTCGCCGCGGTCTACCTCCCGCTCGTACTGCGCCGCCGCTTCCCCGTCGCCGTCCTGTGCGGCACCGGGCTCTGCGTCGCCGCCTACTTCACCCTCGGCTACTACCACGTCGTCGCCGTGTGCGGGCTGGCCACCGCCCTCTACACGGTGGCCTCCCTGCGGCCCCGCCGGGTCTCGGCGCGGTGCGCGGCCGGGGCGCTCGTCGTGCTGCTGTGGGGAACCCGCCTCGCCGAGCCGGGGATCGGCGCGCTCAGCGTCGGCTTCGTGACCGTGATGACCGTCGTCTGCTGGGTCGTCGGCGACGGCGCGCGCAGGCTGCGCGAGCTCACCCGCCGGCTCCGCCTGGAGCAGGAGGAGAAGGCCCGCCGGGCCGTGACGGAGGAGCGCATCCGCATCGCCCGCGAACTGCACGACGTCATCGCCCACCACGTCTCGGTGATCTCCGTCCAGACGGGGCTCGCCTCCTACGTGTTCTCCGCCGACCCGCCCACCGCCCGCCGGGCCCTGGACACCGTCGGCGACAGCGCCCGCGAGGCCCTGGCCGAGATGCGCCGGATGCTGGAGGTGCTCCGCGATGAGGACCCCGCCCCGGACCGGGAGTCCGCCTCCGCCCCGGAGGGCCCCCGGCCCGCGGTCCCCGGACTCGGGCACCTCGACGCGCTCGTCAAACGGGTCGCCGAGGCCGGCGTACCCGTCGACGTACGGATCACGGGGACCGCGTACGAGCTGCCGCCCGGGATCGACCTGTGCGCCTACCGCGTGGTGCAGGAGGCGCTCACCAACGTGATCAAGCACGCCCCCGAGGCCCGCACGACCGTGCGCGTCGACTACGGTGCGGACGAGATCCGCATACGCGTCAAGGACGACGGCAGCGGGCGCCCACCGGCCCGCACCACGCCGGGCGCGGGGCCCGCCGCGGGCCAGGGGCTGATCGGCATGCGCGAGCGGGCGACGATCTATCACGGCACGGTGACCGCCGAGCCCGCCCCCGGGGGCGGATTCGAGGTCAGTCTGCGGGTCCCCGTGCCCCGAACGGGAGGGGAGGACGCGGATGCCGTCCGTACTCGTCGTCGATGACCAGTTCCTGATCCGGTCCGGACTGACGGCGCTGCTGGGCGCCGCGCCCGGCTACGAGGTCGTGGGCGAGGCCGCGGACGGCGACGAGGCGGTCCGGCTGGCCGCCGAGACCCGCCCCGACGTCGTCCTCATGGACATCCGGATGCCCGGCACGGACGGCATCACGGCTACCGAGCGGATCCTGGCCGGGCGCGACACCGCGCAGCCCGGCGTCCCCAAGGTGCTGGTGCTGACCACCTTCGACTCCGACGAGTACGTCTTCCGCGCCCTGCGGGTCGGAGCCAGCGGCTTCCTCCTCAAGGACACGCCGCCCGACCGCCTGCTCGCCGCCATCGCCACCGTGCACGCCGGGGAGATGCTGTTCAGCCCCGGCGCCCTGCGCGGACTCGTCGACACCTACGCCGCCCGCTCCGCCCGCGCCCCGCACCCCGGTCTCCCGGCGCTGACCCCGCGCGAGCGCGAGGTGCTCGCCCTGGTCGGCGCCGGCCTGTCCAACGCCGACATCGCGGCACGCCTCGTCCTCAGCCCCGCCACCGTCAAGACCCACGTGCACCGGTGCATGAGCAAGCTGGAGCTGGCCAGCCGCGCCCAGGCCGTGGTCCTCGCCCACGAGTTCGGTCTCGCCGCCCGGATGCCCTGAGCGCGGCCGCCTCCGGATGCGGGCGGCGGCGGGCCGGGGGAGAGTGGCTGCCATGGGTATCGAAGACTTCGGCGGCGGCCCAGGGGCCCAGCAGACCGGCGTCCTGGTCGTGACGACCAACGACGTCCCCGGCTACCGCGTGGAACAGGTCATCGGCGAGGTCTTCGGCCTCACCGTGCGTTCCCGCAACCTGGGCAGCCAGATCGGCGCGGGACTGAAGTCGATGGTCGGCGGCGAGCTGAAGGGCCTCACCAAGACCCTCGTGGAAACCCGCAACCAGGCCATGGAGCGGCTCATCGAACTGGCGAAGGCGCGCGGCGCGAACGCCGTCCTGGCGATGCGCTTCGACGTGACCGACGCCGGCAACGTCGGCACCGAGGTGTGCGCCTACGGGACGGCCGTCGTCCTGGTGCCCGCCTCCACCTGAGCCGCCGGCCCCCGCGCACCTCCGGTCACTCCCGAGCGCGTAAGTCCAGGACGGCGCTCCGCTTTGTCCATGGGCCTGTGCGCCCTGCGGTCCGCAAGCTGTCAGGTCAGTGAGCGGACCGCTCGGGGCTGCGTGCCGAGCGGTCTTCCGCCGAGGAAGAGCCGACTCCCGGAGGTCCGATGCGCACCCCCCTCTGGCCGGCCGCGGCCGCGGCGGCCGGCCTGGTCGCCACCCTGCTCGTGGCCGTGCCCGCCGCCCCCGCCGCGGCGGCCGCACCCGTGACGATCACCTCGCCCGAACTGTCCGTCAGCGTGGACAGCGGCTTCCCCCGTGTCATCGGCTACACCCGCCGCGCCACCGGCGACGTCCTGCACGGCAACGAGGACCCGCTGAGCACGGTCCTGGTCAACGGAACCGCCTACACCCCCACCGTGACCTCGTCCCCCTCCGGCTCCGCCGTGGACTACGCGCTCACCTTCTCCGGAGTGACCATCAGATCCCGGATCTCGGTGGCCGGTTCGGTCGTGGAGTTCAAGGTGACCGCGATCGAGGACACCTCCGCCCTGCGCGTGCGCAGCCTCGCGATCCCCGAGCACCACCTCGTCAGCGTCCGCAGCGACCAGCCGGGCGCCGCGCTCTCCACGGCCACCATGCACACCGCCACCACCGGCACCGGGGACACCTTCACCCCGATCACCGCCACCACCCCCGTCGACCCCGCCGCGACCACCGTCATGTACGGACTGGCCAACACCGGCAGGCTGGCCGCCGCCATCGACTCCAACTCCCTCTACGACACCCCCTCGGGCGGCACTGCCCGCGAGAACGGCCGGATCAGCAAGCGGGTCACCGACAAGGGCTCCTACCGCCGTGCCGGCCTGTGGAGCGGCGCCTGGCTCCACCGGGCCGCGGGCGCGCCCGACGACGACACCGAGCCGCTGCCGTACGCCCGTATCGCGATCACGGCCGACCGCAACGGCGACTCCGTCGTCGACTGGCAGGACGCCGCCGTCGCCTACCGGGACATCTGGACCCCGCCCACCGGCTGGCAGCAGACCGCCGACCGGGTCGTGCAGCGGATCCCCTTCAACTTCGCCTCCCAGGCCACGCACCCCTTCGCGCAGACCCTCGACGAGACCAAGCGGGTCTCCCTCGCCACGGACGGCCTCGGCCAGTTCGTCCTCCTCAAGGGATACGCCTCCGAGGGCCACGACTCCGCGCACATGGACTACAGGAACATCGGCTCCAAGCTGGGCGGCGCCGTCGACCTGAACACCCTCACCACCGCGGGACACGCCTACAACGCCGACTTCGGCGTGCACGTCAACGCCACCGAGGAGTACCCCGTATCGGCCACCTTCGACCCCGCCCACCAGAGCGGCGGCCTCGGATGGGACTGGCTCGACCAGTCGTACTACGTGGACACCCGCAAGGACGGCCAGTCCGGGCAGCGGCTGAAGCGCCTCCAGGACCTCAAGACCGCCGCCCCCGGGCTCGACTTCCTCTACGTGGACGTCTGGTACGGCGACGGCTACGTCTCGCGCCGACTCCAGCGCGAGATCGGCGGCCTCGGCTTCCAGCTGGCCACGGAATTCCCCAACACCCTCACCGAGCAGTCCCTCTGGCACCACTGGGCGGCCGACGTCAACTACGGCGGCAGCGACCTGAAGGGCATCAACTCCACCATCGCCCGCTTCATCGCCAACCACGCCAAGGACGACTGGATCGCCCGCAACCCCCTCCTCGGCGGCGCCGAGGTCACCGCCTACGAGGGCTGGCAGGGCAAGAAGGACTTCACCGCCTTCCAGAACACCACCTTCGACGTCAACCTGCCGACCAAGTACCTCCAGGAATCGCCGATCGTGAAGTGGACCGCCGACACCGTCACCCTGGCGAACGGCACCACCGTCACCGTCTCCGGCAACAAGCGGCAGATCACCACGGCCGGCCGCACCGTCCTGTCCGGGGACGCCTACCTGCTGCCCCGCGACGGCAAGCTCTACCACTGGAACGACAAGGCGGGCTCCACCACCTGGACCCTGCCCGCCGGGTGGACCGCGCCCAGGCTCTACAAACTCACCGACACCGGACGCCAGTTGGTGGGCGACCTCACGGCGAGCCAGGGTCAGGTCACCATCAGCGCCGCCGCCCGCACCGCCTACGTGGTCACCAACGGCGCCGCGCCCGCCACCGCCGACCCGAAGTGGGGCGAGGGCACCCCCCTCAAGGACCCCTCCTTCTACACCGGGAACCTGAACGCCTGGACCGTCACCGGAACCGGCGCCGCCGTCACCCGCAACGCCCAAGGCCAGAGCGAGCTCACCTTCGCCCCCGGCACCACCCCCGCCGTCTCCCAGCAGCTCACCGGCCTCGCCCCCGGCACCTACGCCGCCTCCGTCTGGGTCTCCACCCCGGCCGGCCGCGCCGTGACCCTCACCGCCACCCCGTCCGGCGGCACCACCGCCTCCGTGTACGCCGACTCCTCCCCGCTGACCAACAGCCTCGGCGGCAGCGAGAAGAACGGCACGAAGATGCAGCGCATGAAGGTGCTCTTCGACGTCCCGGCCGGCCAGTCCACCGCCACCATCAGGCTCTCGGCGGCCGCCGGATCCGGCACCGCCTATCTGGACGACGTACGCGTGGTGCGCTCCGCGCGGGCCCCGCTCGGCGGGCACTGGTTCGCCGAGGACTTCGAGAGCGCCGACGCCGGCTGGGGCCCCTTCGTCTTCGGCGGCGCCGGCGGCTCGGCCACCGACCCGCGCACGCACATCGCCCAGCGCAACGCCCCGTACACGCAGGCCGGCTGGAACGGCAAGCTGGTCGACGACGTGATCGGCGGGCAGAACTCCCTCAAGTCGCACGAGGAGCGGACCGGGCTCGTCTACCGCACCCTGCCCCAGACCCTGCGGCTGACCCAGGGGCGCTCGTACAAGGTGACCTTCACCTACGAGAACGGCTTCGCGGACGACTACCGGTTCATCACCGGCGCAGGCTCCACCGAGACCGCCACCGCGCTGGACCAGGCCCGTACGCCCACCACCTTCACCACGACCTTCACCGCCGGGGCCGACGCCTGGATCGGCGTACGGAAGGTGACCGCCGAGGGCTCGCACAACGAGGCCGACCTCGTCCTCGACGACCTGACCGTCGACGACCTCGGCCCGGTCGGCGGCGGCGAACTCCTCGTACCGCAGAACCGGATGAGCGTGAAGGCCGTCGACAGCCAGGAGACGACGGGCGAGAACGGCAGCGCCGCGAACGTCCTCGACGGGGACGCCTCCACCATCTGGCACACCCAGTGGTACGCCGCCACCGCGCCCATGCCGCACGAGATCACCCTCGACCTCGGGGCCTCGTACGAGGTCTCGGCCCTGCACTACCTGCCCCGGCAGACGCAGAGCAACGGCCGCATCGCCGGCTACCAGGTGTTCACCTCGACCGACGGGGTCACCTGGGGGACGGCGGCGGCCACCGGAACCTTCACCGACAGCACGGCCCAGCAGGACGCGGCCTTCACCCCGAGGGCCGCGCGCTACGTCAGGCTCAAGGCCACCGGCGAGGTGGGCGGCAACCCGTGGACCTCGGTCGCGGAGCTCAACATCGGCTACCGGCCCTGACGTTCACCGGGCCGGCCCCCGTACGGACTGCTGCGCGCGGAACCGTACGGGAGCCATGCCCACCCGGCGGCTGAACAGCCGGCTGAAGTAGGCCGCGTCCTCGTAACCGACCCGGCGGGCGACGCCGGCGACCGGCAGGTCGGTGCGGGCCAGCAGCTCCTTCGCCCGGCTCAGCCGGATCCCGAGGAGGTACTCCTTGACCCCCTCGCCGGTACTGCGCCGCACCGACCGGCGCAGTTGCGGCAGCGGCATGCCGAGCCGGGCCGCGTGCTCGGCCACCGATATCGGCAGCAGGGCGTCCCGCGCCAGGGTGTCCATCACGGCGTCCCCGTGCCGGGACACCTCGGCGCGTGCGTAGCGCAGGGCGACCAGCAGCCCGTGCACGGCGGCCGCGGCCTCCACCTCCAGGAGCGGGCCGCCGCGCCGGGCGGCCCGGACGATCCCGTCGACCACGTGCCGCACCCCGGCCGTCCCGCTCAGCGGCACGAGCGGGCGGTCCGGCGTGACGTAGCCGAGGTCGGTGTACGCCTCCACGCTGCGGCCCGTGAAGTCGACGAAGCACTCGTCCCAGCCGGTCCGCGGATCGGGCCCGTAGTGGTGCTCCACGCCGGGCACCAGCCACAGCAGCGCGGGCGCGGTCACCGGCTGGGCGGGCCGGCCGCCGTGGCTGAACCAGCCCCGGCCGCGCGTGACGACCACGGCGACGTGGTGGTCGAGGACGCGTGGCCCCACGACCGGCAGTTCACCCTCCTGGACCCCCACC
The DNA here is from genome assembly GCF_042673805.1 of Streptomyces sp. NPDC057010. Classification (NCBI taxonomy): domain Bacteria; kingdom Bacillati; phylum Actinomycetota; class Actinomycetes; order Kitasatosporales; family Streptomycetaceae; genus Streptomyces; species Streptomyces sp. NPDC057010. The sequence goes on from NZ_JBHUSC010000001.1 coordinate 118,165, forward strand.
CCCAGGCAGACCAGGCCGAGTCTGCGGTGGTTGGCGTTGGGGGAGAAGTACCGCATCCAGCTGCTGTACGGGGGCGTCGCCATCTGCGGATTGTGATCCACGGGGCCGGGCGCCCTCAAGGGGAGGCGGGCGTCCGGAGCGGAACCTTCACGGGTTCGCGGCGCGTCGGACGAAGTCCCGCCGCCAGACCGGCGATCACGACGGCCAGGCCCAGCCACACCGTCGGGCCCGGGACCCCGCCGCCGGTCAACGCGCCGGCCCCGGCCGCCGCGAGCGGGGCGACGCCGGTCAGCAGCCCGGCCCGGCCGGAGCCGATGGCGGCCACCGTGCGGTACCAGAGCAGGAACGCGACCGCCGTCACCATCACCGCGAGGTATCCGGCCGCCGCCCACTGGGTCGCGCCGATCTCCAGCACGGCCGAGGGCCGCTCCACGCACACCGTGAGCACCGCCAGCATCAGCGCCCCCATCCACACCGCGTGCACTGACACCCCCCACGCGCCGTGCCGCCGGAGCACCGGTACGGCGAGCAGCGTGAACCCGGCCTCGCAGGCCAGCGCCAGAGCCGCCCAGGCCACCCCGGCGGCGTCCGTCCGGCCCGTCCCCTCGACCAGAACCGCCCCGGCCACGACCACGGGCGCCGCGAGGAGCACCTGACGGCTGGGCCGCCGGCCCTCCAGGAACGGACCGATCAGCCCGAGCAGGATCGGCACGGAGGCCACCGCCACCGCGATGACGGCCGGCTCGGCGTGCGCGACCCCGCGGACGACGGCCACGTTGAACAGCACCAGCCCCGTCACCGCGATCCCGGCCAGCCACAGCCACTCGCGCCCGCGCGGCCGCAGGACCGGTACCTTCGCCGCCCGGGCCAGGGCCAGCAGGATCAGCGCGGCGGCCGCGTACCGGGCCGCCTGGACGGCGTAGAGCGGGGCGTCGACGAGGGACCGGGAAACGGTGACGCTGCTGCCGACCAGCGCCATCCCGACGATCCCGGGCGCCAGATCCCGCAGGGCGGTGGGTGGTGTTCTCATGCGGTCCAGCCTGGTCCCACAATGGTCCGGTGAGCAGGTCCAAAGAGAGCGGGACCCAGGGGTCCAAAACCGCACCGCCCGGGGCCACGGCGTCGCCCGGGTCGGACTTCCTGCAGCTCGACGTCGGGCAGGCCCCGCCGGGGAGCCGTACCGAGTGGCTGGCCGGGCGGCTCCGGGCCGCCATCGCCGACGGCACGCTGCCCGTCGGCAGCCGGCTCCCGGCCAGCCGTGTGCTCGCCGCCGAACTCCGCGTCTCCCGGGGCCTGGTCACCGAGGCCTACCAGCGGCTCGCGGAGACGGGCCAGGTCTCCGGCCGCGGCCGGGGCGGCACGGTCGTCGTCGCCGCCCCGCCACCCCCGGCCGCACCGGCCCCCGCCCCGTCGCGCGGCGGCCTGGTCGACGCGCTGCGCGCCGTACCCTGCCGGATCGACCTCTCGCCCGGGGTGCCCGACCTGACCGCCTTCCCCCGGACGGCCTGGCTGCAGGCGGAGCGCCGGGTGCTCGCAGGGCTCACCCCCGCCGACTTCGGCTACGGGAACCCGCAGGGCGCCCCTGCACTGCGCGAGGCCGTCGTCGGCTGGCTGGCCCGCAACCGCGGGATCCGCGCCGACCCCGACGAGGTGGTGATCGTCGCGGGCGTCGCCCAGGCCCTCGGACTGCTCGCGCACGTCCTGCGCGAGCACGGGGTGCGCCTGGTCGCCGTGGAGGACCCCGGCTCGCTCGGGGCGCGGCAGCAACTGGAGTACCACCGCCTGGAGACCGTTCCCGTACCGGTCGACGGGGCCGGGCTGGACGTGGCGGAGCTGCGGGCGAGCGGCGCCGGCGCCGTGCTGCTCACCCCGGCGCACCAGTTCCCGACCGGCGTCGTCCTCGACGGGGAGCGCCGCCGCGACCTGCTCGGCTGGGCGGCCGCCGGGGGACTGGTCATCGAGGACGACTACGACGCCGAGCACCGCTACGACCGCGCCCCCGTCCCCGCACTGCGCGCCCTGCTCCCCGAGGCCGTCTGCTACGCCGGGAGCGTGTCCAAACTCCTCGCCCCCGCGCTGCGCCTCGGGTGGCTCCTGGTCCCGCCGCGCCTGCGCGAGGCCGTGACCGCCGCCAAGCGGTACGCCGACCTCGGCAATCCGGTCCTCGCCCAGCTGGTCCTCGCCCGGCTGATGGACTCGGGCGAACTGGAGCGGCACCTGCGCTTCGTCCGCCGCCGCCACCGCCGGCGGCGCGACGCCATGCTCCGGGCCGTCGCCGACCGGCTCCCGGGGGCCCGGGTGCACGGTGCCGCGGCGGGCCTGCACCTGCTGGTCACCTTCGACGGGGCGGAGTTCGCGGACACCGACCTCGCCGCCTCGGCCCTGGCCCGCGGGGTCAAGGCCCACCCGCTGTCCTGGCACCGCCTCACACCCGGCCCGCCGGGCCTGATCCTGGGGTACGCGGCCGGTTCGACCGGCGAGATCGAGGAGGGCGTCGCCACGATCGGCCACGCCCTGGACGAGGTGCTCGGACGCTAGTGCGGTGCCGGCGCCGATGGCCGGAAAGTTTTTCGGATCGGGCGGCAACCTCCCCGGGGGTCGCGCGTCGTGAGGGGGTGGAGGGCGCGGTACCGCGCCCTCGATCCGACCGTGGAGAACCACCGTGAAGAACCTCAAGCGCGTTCCGCTCACCGTCCGCCGGGCGGCCGTCACCGCCGCCGCCGGGGCGGTCCTCGCGCTCGCCGGGCCCGCCCACGCCGCGAGCGGGCCCTCGGCCCAGCCGTCCCCGTCCGTCAGCACCCCGCCCGGCGCGGGGACGAGCGCCCGGCCCAGCGCGTCGGCGTCCCTGCCGACGTCCGGGTCGAGTGCCAAGCCGAGCCCGTCCGCGTCGCATCCGGCCGGCGGGTCGAGCGCCAAGCCCAGCCCGTCCGTGTCCCGTCCGGCCGGCGGGTCGAGTGCCAAGCCCAGCCCGGCCGGAGCCTCGCCCTCCACCGCACCCGCCGGTTCCGAGCTCGCGCATACTGGCTCCTCGGCGACCACCGTCGCCATGGGGGCCGGGGCCACCGGGCTGATCCTCGCCGGAGCCGGAGCCCTGTACGCCGTGCGGCGCCGGACGAACAGCTGAGGAATCCCGTGCTCCACCTCGCACCACCCGTCGGCCCCCTCACGCCCGGCTTCGGCCGGGCGTGGCGGGGCCTTTGGTCGTTGCTGCGCCGGGACCGTTCCGCCCCGCCGGTCTCCGGGAACCCGAACCGGACCTCGTACGGGCCCTCGTACGGCTCCTCCTACGGGCATGCGTACGACGCGGACCCCGCCGATCCGCAGCCGCCCACCGTCACCGAGCTCTACCACGCGCACCGGCTGCGGATGGTCCGGCTGGCGGTGCTGCTGGTCGACGACCTGGCCACCGCCGAGGACGTGGTGCAGGACGCCTTCACGGCCCTGTACCGCCGCCACGGTGAGCACATCACGGAGGTCGACAACGCGCTGGGCTACCTGCGGACCGCCGTCGTCAACACCTCGCGCTCGGTGCTGCGCCGCAGGCGGACCGTCCGGGCCTGGACCCCGCCCGCGGCGGTCGACGTGCCGTCGGCGGAGTCGTCCGTGGTCCTCGACGAGGCACACCGTGAAGTACTGGCCGCGCTCGGCCGGTTGACGCCGCGCCGGCGGCAGGTCCTGGTGCTGCGCTACTGGGCCGACCTCAGCGAGGCGGAGATCGCGACCACCCTCGGCATCAGCCGGGGAGCGGTGAAGTCGAACGCGAGCCGTGGCCTGGACGCGCTGGAACGGATTCTGGAGGGACGGATATGACGCACACGACGCGCGACGGCGAGCGCCCGGTCGAAGTTCGGCTGCGGCAGGCCCTCGACGCGCGCGCCGAGAGCATCGAACCGCGCATGCTGCGCCCCGCGCAGCCGCCGCGGCCACAGGCCGGGCGCCTGCCCGTGGAGCGGCTCCGGCGTTTCGCGGTGCCCCTCGGGGTCCTGGCGGCGGCGGCCGCGGCCGGGATCGGATACCTGCTGCTCGCCCCGGATCAGGCGCCGGGCCCGGTGCCGCCCGCGACCCCGCCGAGGATCACGGCCCCCGGCCCGTCCCCGGAAACCCCCCACACGCCGAAACCGCAGCCGTCGCCGTCCACTCCGGACGGCCCGGACAGGTCGCCGAGCGCGAGCGTCAGCGCGGGTGCGAGTGCCGGCGCGAGCCGGAGACCGAGCCCGAGTGCGAGCCCGTTCCGATCGGTGACCCCGTTCCCGCCCGCCTCGCCCTCACCGTCCGTGCCGGCGTCGCCGACGCCCTCCTCCGGGCAGGGCTCGACTCCGCGCTAGCCGGACGGCACTAGCCCTGTTCGGGCGCCTTGCGGAGGTTCTCCACCGCGGCGACCAGGGGGGCGAGCTCCGGCTTGCGGGCGGCCTCGTCCAGGGCCTCGCGCAGGGCGGCGTCGTTCGTGGGCCGGGCCGCGGCCAGCAGGGCCAGGCCGGCCTCGCTCACATCGGTGTAGATGCCCCGCCGGTCGGTGTCGCAGAGGTAGCGGCTGAGCAGGCCGCGGTCCTCCAGCCTGCTGACCAGGCGGGTCGTCGCGCTCTGGCTGAGCACCACCGAGTCGGCGACCTGGTGCATCCGCAGGTGGCCGCCCGGCCCGTTGTGCTGGCGGCTCAGCACGTCCAGCAGCGAGTACTCGCGCACGCTGAGGCCGTGCCCGGCCTGGAGCGCCCGCTCGATGTGCGCCTCGATCCGCCCGTGCAGGAGGGAGAGGGCGCACCAGCCCTGGGAGAGGGCGGTGAGCGCGCCGTCCGTGGCCGTCATGGGCTTCTCCTTCGTCCGTGTGCCCCCAGGATAGGTCACTTCCGCAATAGCCCGCGCTTGCAAATATCCCGCGTCTGCAATTAATGTGGACGCACGTAAGCAGCGGCAGCAATGTGTGCCGCGAAAGCGCCGTCGGCCCGGCGCCGCACCCACCCCGCCCCACCCTCACCCCCTGAAGGGCACCTCCGTCATGCCACTCGCACTCCTTGCCCTCGCCATCGGGGCCTTCGGGATCGGCACCACCGAGTTCGTGATCATGGGCCTGCTCCCCGAGGTCGCCGCCGGCTACGGCGTCTCGATCCCCACCGCGGGCTTCCTGGTCACCGGTTACGCCCTCGGTGTGGTCCTCGGTGCGCCGATCATGACCGTCCTCGGCACCCGCATCCCCCGCAAGCGCATGCTGATGCTGCTCATGGGCCTCTTCGTCGCGGGCAACGTGCTCTCCGCGCTCGCCCCGGCCTTCGGCGTCATGCTCGCCGGCCGCGTCGTCGCCTCCCTCGCCCACGGCGCCTTCTTCGGCATCGGCGCGGTCGTCGCCGCCGAACTCGTCGCCCCCGAGAAGAAGGCCGGAGCCATCGCCATGATGTTCACCGGCCTGACCGTGGCCAACGTCGTCGGCGTCCCGCTCGGCACCTTCGTCGGGCAGTCCCTTGGCTGGCGGGTCACCTTCCTGATCGTCGCCGCGCTCGGCGTCCTCGGCCTGCTCGGCATCGCCCGCCTGGTACCCGAGCTGCCCCGGCCCGCCGGCGGCGTGCGGATCCGCAGCGAGCTGGCCGCCTTCCGCAACGTCCAGGTGCTGCTCGCGATGGGGATGACCGTCCTCGGCTTCGGCGGCGTCTTCGCCGCGATCACCTACATCACCCCGATGATGACCGACGTCGCCGGCTTCGCCGACTCCTCCGTCACCTGGCTGCTCGTCCTCCTCGGCCTCGGCATGGTCGCCGGCAACCTCATCGGCGGCCGCTTCGCCGACCGGGCGCTGATGCCGATGCTGTACGCCTCCCTGGGCGCCCTCACCCTCGTACTGGCCGCCTTCACCCTCACCGCCCACACCAAGGCGGGCGCCGCCGTCACCATCCTGCTCATCGGCGCCCTCGGCTTCGCGACCGTACCGCCGCTCCAGAAGCGGGTCCTCGACCAGGCCGCCGGCGCGCCCACCCTGGCCTCCGCCGTCAACATCGGCGCCTTCAACCTCGGCAACGCCCTCGCCGCCTGGCTCGGCGGCCTCGTGATCGCCGCCGGCTTCGGCTGGACCGCCCCGAACTGGGTCGGCGCGGCCCTGGCCGCCGCCGCCCTGCTCCTCGCCCTCCTCTCGGGCGCCCTGGAGCGCCGCACGGCCGGACCCGCGGAGCGCACCGGCCGGGTGGCCGCGGCGGGGACTCCCGAGACCCGCGGGTCGTCCGGCGCCGCCCCCGCCGCCGTCCCGGCGCACCACTGATCACCCCAACCCCCCCACGTACGACGTACGACCCCCTGCAAGGAGAAGTCCGCATGTCCCGCACCACCCGTACCGCCGTCGCCCCCCTGACCACCGAGGACGCCGACCTGCTCGTCGCCGCCGCCCGAGCCGCCGCAGAAGCGGCCGGGGCCACCGTCAGCGTCACCGTCCTCGACGCCGGCGGCCACCTCCTCGCCTTCCGCCGCGACGACCGGGCCGTGCTGATCTCCGGCGAGACCAGCACCCGCAAGGCCTACACCGCCCTCCAGCTGAACGCCCCCACCGCCGACCTCGTCGACGCCGTCCGGCCCGGCGGCCCCTTCCACACCCTGCCCACCGCCCTCGACCGGCCGCTGCTCTTCATCGCGGGCGGGCTCCCCGTCCACCGCGACGGCCGTCTCGTCGGCGCCATCGGCGTCGGCGGCGGCGCCCCCGACCAGGACCACGGCTTCGCCGCCGCCGCGCTCGACGCCCTGGTCTGAGACCGCCGGGTCGCGCGCCCGTGTCCCCCGTGCCACGTTGGTACGGGGGACACGGGTGCATGATGCGGAAACCGAGGCAGCACAGGAGAGGCCACGTCAGCGCGACGGCGACCGCCGCCGCGCTGGTCGTACTCGCCCTCCCGGGCTGCACCGCCGCCTCCGACGGGGCGCGAGCCCCCGCCGCCCCGACGCCCGGCCCCACCGCACCGCCCACCACCCCGGACGGCGCCGTCGGCGAGTCCGCGGCCCCGCCCACCCCGACGCCCTCCTACCCGCTGTCCACCGCTCCGCGCACCATCCCGGCCGTACGGGAGCACATACCCGCCCGCGGCCCCGGCTGGAAGCCCGCCCCCGAGGCCCGCGTGGTCGTCGCGCAGGGCGATACGGCAGCCCTCGCCGACGAGGGCAGACTGCTCGCCGGTGAACTGCACCTGGGATACGCCGAGTCGGCGGCGCCGCGCCCCGGCGACGTGGAACTCTCGCTCGGCGCCAAGGACTCCGGGCCGCCCGAGTCCTACACCCTCACCGTCAAGGACGGCCGGGTGCGGATCACCGGCCCCGACGAGGCCGGGGTCTTCTACGGCACGCGCACCCTCAAGCAGGCCGTGCGCAGCGCCGGTTCGGCCCCCGAGGGCACCGTGCGCGACGGTCCGGCCAAGCCGCAGCGCGGCCTGAACCTCGACATCGCGCGCAAGCACTTCACCCCCGACTGGATCGAGGCCCGGCTGCGCGAGATGGGAGACCTGAAGCTGAACCAGCTCGGCCTGCACTTCTCCGACGACCAGGCCTTCCGCATCCAGTCGGACACCCACCCGGAGATCGTCTCCACCCCGCACCTCACCAAGGCCCAGGTCCGCGACATCACGGCGCTCGCCGCCCGGCTGCACATCACCGTCGTCCCGGAGATCGACTCGCCCGGGCACCTCGGCGCGGTGCTGCGCGTCCACCCCGAACTCCAGCTGCGCGACGTACAGGGCAGAGCGGTGAAGGGCGCGGTGGACATATCGAACCCCGCGTCCGCCAAGCTCGTCGACGAACTGCTGCGCGAGTACCTGCCGTTGTTCCCCGGCGGGGCCTGGCACCTGGGCGCCGACGAGTACCAGGCGCTCGTCGTCCGCGACCCCGAGACCTCCTTCCCGCAGCTCGCGACCGCGGCGCGGCAGCGGTACGGCCCCACGGCCCGCGTACAGGACCTCGCGACGGGCTGGCTCGACGACCGCGCCGCCACCGTGCGCCCGTCGGGCAAGGCGCTCAAGGCGTGGAACGACGGCTTCTTCTCCGGCGGGGTCGCGAGCGCGGCCAAGGACATCCAGGCCGAGTACTGGACCGGCAAGGAGATCGGCGCCCGCCCGCCGCTCGACTACCTGAGCACGGGCCGCAAGCTGGTGAACCTGAACGACGAGTACCTGTACTACGTACTGGGCGAGCCGAACCAGTTCACCTATCCCACCGGGCAGCGCATCTACGAGCAGTGGACCCCGCTGGTCCTGCGCGGCACCACCGCCGTCCCCGCCCGGTACGCAGGCCAGGTCCTGGGCGCACGCCTCGCCGTCTGGTGCGACCTGTCCGGGGCCCAGACCCAGGCCCAGGTGGCGGCGGGCATCCGGCTGCCGCTCGCCGCGCTCTCCCAGAAGGTGTGGGACTCCCGCACGCCCCAACGGGCCTGGCCCGCCTTCACCGCCCTCGCCGACCGGCTCCGCTAGGTCACGGAGGTCCGTACTCCGCAACAACGTGATCGCGGACAGGTGACGAACGACTTCCGGCCATCGCCCCGGCCGAATCCCGCGCGCTACGTTGACGCGACGCTTCAACCAGGCAGAGGGAGACGACCATGCGGGCGGTACGCAGCGGCAGACGGACGCGCAGGCAGGCGGCACTGGCCGCCCTGGCGGTGTGCGGGGTGCTCGCGCTCACGGCCTGTCAGGGAGACGACGGGGCCGCGCCCGGAGCCCCCGGACCCAGCGCCCCGGCCGCGCCCTCCGCCACGGTCCCGAAGCCCGCGAAGCCCTCGGCCCCGGCCTCGACGACGAAGCCGGCCCCCAAGCCCACGGCGGTCGCCACCGGGGTGAAGAAGCCCACGCCGCCGGCTCCCGGCGCGACGTGCGACCACAAGGTGCCCATCGCCCCGGACATGCTCTCCCTGCGCCGTTACACGCCGGAGGGCGGCTCCCACAACCTGATCGTCAAGCGCGGGAACTGGAGCTGCGGCAGCAAGGACACGGAGGGCGCCACCTTCGAGACGGTGGGCGCGGAGACCTTCATCCCGATCGCGGAATCCGCCAAGATCACGGCCACCGCTCCGATCCTCGCGGGCGTGGACCCCAAGCCCATCACCCTCCACGAGCTCATCTCCTGGGTGACCGCCCACCCCGACTCCGGCCTGCCGTTCCGCTACCACCTGGGCGCCGACGGAGCCATCGACACCCTGGACGAGATCTACCTGTCCGACTAGGGCCTGCCCGGCTAGGGGGCGTCCGGTGCCTGCTGCCGCGCCGTGCGCTCGCGGCGCTGCCAGCGGCGGTGCACCCACCGGCCGACCAGCGGCAGCGCCGTGGCCACGGTCAGCATCCAGGCGGCGGCGAAGGCCCAGATCAACGGCTGTGACACGGTGACCGACGCCGCGACGAGCAGCGCCACCGTCACCGCACCGAGCAGACAGGCCGTAGCGGTGCGGTGACGCAGATGCGCCGAGCGCAGCAGCCGGTCCAGCGACCGGTCGCTCTTCAGTTGGGCTTCGATCGCCGAAAGGGCGCGCCGCTCGCGGTCAGAGAGTCCGGCTCCGTCCATGGCCACGTACCTCCGTCGGCTGCCGCCGCCCGGTGCGGCACGCAGCCTCTGGCCTGCGAATACCCGGCCTGGCGCGGCCCAACCCCCGGAGCGGGTGGGGACTGCGGGGGCCGGTCACCAGATGGAGTTGACCCACTCCGGGTGGTCGATGAACGGGTTGCGGTTGTGCTGGTAGGTGTCGAATATGACCTGGTTGCGGCGCTGCTCGAAGGCGTCCGGCGGGTCCATCTGGTTCCACTGCTTCAGCAGGCTGATCCGGCCGAAGAGCGGGGCGGTGCCGTTGTTGACCTTGTCGTTCATCTCCAGGTCGGCGAAGCCGTCGCCGCCGTCGTAGCGCACCGCCATGTAGAGCAGCATGCGCGCCACGTCGCCCTTGACCGCGTCGCGCGGTTCGAAGGAGTCGGCGTCGGTGAAGCTGCCCGGGGCCTCGGCGACCGGGCTGCCGCCCATGTCGAAGTCCTTGTTGCCGCGGGTGCTGTTGACGGTGACGTCCTCGGGGCGCAGGTGGTGCAGGTCCGTGCCCGGGCCGGTGGCCGTGCCGAAGTCGCCGTGGCTCTTGGCCCAGACGTGCTCGCGGTTCCAGTCGTTGACCCCGCCGCCGTTGGTGGACTTGGACTGCGAGCGGCCGGAGTACACCAGGATGACGTTGTTCGGGTTCGCCGGGTCCTGGTCGGTGACCTTCAGGGCGTTCCACACGCCGTCGTAGGTCACCTTGGACTGGGTCTTGATGATGTTGTGCAGGGCGGTCTTCAGGGCGGCGCCCGTCTTGCCCTCGGCTGCCGCGTAGTAGGCGTCCACGGCCGAGGCGGCGGCCTGCGGCGGGGCGGCGGGCGCGGCGGCACGGGCTTGCGCCGTCTGCTGCCGGCCGGCGGAGGCCGCGGCCGCGGCGGGCACGGAGAACAGGGCGAGGGCCGCGAGGCCGGCCGCCCAGGGGGTCAGGCGGGAGATTGTCTTCACGTGGGGGTACCTCTCCACACGCACCGTCCCCGCCCGGGGAATTGGCGGGGTGTCAGGTGGCAGAGCGAGGCTCACATTGTCATGTGCCGTACAGGTAAAAACCATGTGTCCGGCGGGCGCACCTTGATGTGTGTGCCGGGTCCGCGCGGCGGCCGGTCCCGGGGGCAGGTGGGGTCGGTTGCGGTGGGGGCGGGCGCGCGCCGGGGCACCTCCTCGGGCGCCGAACGTGGCCCCGGGGCCGGACAGTTCCGCGGGACAGCGTTCGGCGCCCTGCGGGGGCGCCCCGCCACACACCCGCCCCCACCGCAACCGACCGCGGGGGCAGCCCAAAATCCAGCCTCGCCGGCGTTTGAGGCGCGGGGTGCGGGGCGGAGCCCCGGTTGGCGAGCCGCGCCAGGGCCGTCCAGCCCCGCAGGGCACCCGCGCAGGGGAAGGGCGGCGGCGAAGGGGAGGCTCCTCATTCCTTTGTGAAGTGTCGGGGTCCGGGACTGCCGGGGCTCGGGAGGTGTGCTGAGGTGGGGGCGTCAACCGAAGCTCCTGCCAAGGCAGTTGAAAGGACACCACCGTGACTGGACCCTTGGGTCGGCGCCGGTTCATCGGCGCGGCCGCGGCCCTCGGCGGCGCTGCGCTCGTCGGCCCCCTGGCCCCGCTCGCCCAGGCCCGGCCCGTCGGGCGCCCCGACAGCCTCGCCACCCCGCCCGGCTTCCAGCCCGAAGGCATAGCCGTCTCCGGCCGCGGAGTGGTCTACACCGGCTCGCTGATCGACGGCTCGATCTACCGCGCCGACCTCGCCAGCGGGACCGGCCGGATCCTCACCCGCGGCCAGGGCCCGATGTCGGTAGGCCTCAAGCTCGACGCGTACGGGCGGCTGCTCGTCGCGGGCGGCGACAGCGGCCAGATCCGCGTGATCGACGCGGGCGACGGCCGGGTGCTCGCCACCCACCAGGCCGCGACCGGCACCGCCTTCATCAACGACGCCGTCGTCGGATGCGGCGGGGCCTGGTTCACCGACTCCTTCGGCGACGCGCTGTACTTCCTGCCCGCGGGCCGCGAGCTCACCGGCGCCGGCGCCGCCCCGCGTGCCGTGCGGCTCGGCGGCGAGTGGGCCCCGGTCCCGCCCGGCGGCCAGTACTGGGGTGCCAACGGCATCGAGCGGACCCCCGACGGCCGGGCCCTGCTGGTGGTCCACGACACCGCCGAGGCGCTGTTCCGCGTCGACCCGCGCACCGGCGAAGCCACCCGCACCGTGCTCGACGGCGGGTCCGTGGGCAACGGCGACGGCCTCGTGGTCCACGGCCGCACGCTGTACGTCGTACGCAACTGGGCCTACGCCGTGGACGTGTTCGTCCTGAGCGGGGACGGCCGCCGGGCCCGTTTCGTGAAGCGGATCACCGACCCGCGCTTCGACGAGCCGACGACGGCGGCGGTGTACGGCGACCGGCTCTACGTCGTCAACGCCCGTTTCGACGCCGACTGGTCGGACCCGGCCACCGCCTCGACGATCGTCAGCTGCCCGCTGTGATGCCCGAGGTGACCTGCGGAGCGGGCTCGTACTTGTAGTCGGCCGCGCCGAAGTTCTTCTTCACGGCCGCTTCCCAGGAGCCGTCCTCGACCATCTTCTTCAGGGCGGCGTTGATCTTGCCCTGGAGTGCCTTGTCGCCCTTCTTGACGCCGATGCCGTAGCTCTCGTTGCTCAGGCTCAGCCCGATCAGCTTGAACTTGCCCTCGTTGCCCTTCCTGGCGGTGTACCCGGCCAGGATGGAGTTGTCGGTGGTCATGGCGTCGACCAGGCCGTCGTGGAGGGCGACGACGCACTCCGAGTACCCGCCGAGCTCCAGCAGGCTCGCCTTCGGGGCGAGCTTGTTCCTGACGTTCTCCGCCGAGGTGGAGCCGGTGACCGAGCACAGCCGCTTGTTGTTGAGGTCCTCGGCCTTGGTGATGCTCGCGTCGCCGGCGCGCACCATCAGGTCCTGGTGGGCGGTGAAGTACGGGCCGGCGAAGTCGACCTTCTCCTTGCGCTTGTCGCTGATCGAGTAGCTCGCGGCGACGAACTGCACCTCGTTGTACTGGAGCAGCAGCTCGCGGTCGTTGCTGTAGACCTGCTTGAAGTCGATCCGGTCCGGCTTGTAGCCGAGCTCCTTGGCCACGTAGGTGGCGACGTCCACGTCGAAACCGGTGAAGGTGCCGTCGGCCTCGCGCATCCCGATGCCCGGCTGGTCGAACTTGATGCCGATGGAGAGCTTCCCCTGGGGCTCGTCACCGCCGCACCCGGAGGTGGTGAGGACGAGGGCGATCACTGCGGCGACCGCTCCGGCCTGGGGAACCTTCATTTTGCACTCTTTCCTCGGATCGCGGGGCGTGCGCGGGGATCGCCGGCGCGCGCGGAACCGCGGGGACGTGGGGGGACGTCGAGACACGTGTACGAGGAAGCTAGGAAGGGGACGGCCGCAGCGTCACTAGATCTGAGGAAAACTTGAGGATAACGATCCGGAACGGCCGCAGATCCTGTGGCGAAGCCGGGCGTGAGCGGGAAAAAGGGGCGGACACGGGCACTGATTCGGTACGGCTCGACGGTAATACGCTGCACTTGGGCGAAGGGGTGCAGATCCGCTTCATACGGACACTGCGGCTGCCCGAATCGGGCACGCACGCGCTGCCCCCGGGGCTGGGGGAGTTCCCGCTCAGGCGCGTGGAGGACTACCCGGACACGGCGCCGCCGGAGTGGCTGGCCAAGAGCGGCGTGATGCTGCCCGTGTACCTGCGCGAGGCGATGTGGCTGAGCTTCGGCGGCACCCGGCAGCCCACCGCCCTCCAGGTCGGCGTGGGCAAGGTGTGCGCCGCCGCGGCAGCCGTGGCTGGACGGGATCAGCTCGGGCGACGGCACGGTGCGCCAGTTCGTCGCCGTACCGCTCGGGCTCGGCGCCACGGTCGAGGGCCAGGTGACCGGCGAGGAGACCACCGGCGGGGTGCAGCTCCAGGCGTTCCCGCTGGGGCCGGAGGCGCTGGCGCAGCGGCCGCCGGCGCGTGCGGGGAGGCCGGGCGGGGGCGGCGGTGCGTACGGGTTGCGCCCGCCCCCGGGGGCTTCGGGGGCGCCGTGCCGAAACCGATGACGGCGCCCGCTCCCGGCACGGTGCGGCGGCGGAGAGCGGTCGCGCCCGCGGCCCCGGCGATGGGGCTCGGCGTGGGCGGCGCCATGCGCCAGGAGGTGTACCGCGACGAGCGGCCCCTGTCCGCTTGGGCGCAGGAGCCGGCGGCGCGGGTCTTCGTCCACCTGGTGACCCCGCCCGCGTGGCGCCGTATCACCGGGGAGGAGGCACCGCCCTCGCCGGCCGACCGGGCCGCCTACACCCAGGCCGGACTGCCGTGGTTCGACTACTACGACGAGACCGCCGCCGATCTCGCCCCGGCCGAGGCCCTCGGCGGGGTCAAGCCGGTGGGGGAGTGGCTCGGCGACGACCACACCCCCTCGGCGGAGCCGGAGCAGGGCCAGGTCAAGCGGCTCGGCAACGCGCCGAGGCCGGGTGGGCCCGTACAGGACGGTGCCTGGTGAGGGCCTGGTGGGCCTGGTGAACTGGCCGGGAACGTACGGCCGTTCGGCTCGGGCCTGAGCCTCGTGGGAACATGTCCGGGCAAGAGCCGTACGGAGGAGGGGGAGTTCGGTGACCGGTGTACGCAAGGGTCTGGCCAAGGTGGAGGTCGGGCTGAGGTGGGACCCCAGCCCCGTCGGCACGCCCCCGAACGACCTCGACATCGTGGCCGCGGTCTACGGCGCGGCCGACCTCCAGGGGGATCCCCTCTACGTGGTCCACTTCGGCAGCCGCTCGCCCGACGGCACCATCACCCTGAACCGGGACAGCCACACCGGCCAGGGCTTCGGCTTCGACGAGGTGATGACCATCGAACTCGACCGGATGGCGCCGGAGTTGCGGCGGGTGGTGGTCGGCGTGATCATCCAGGACACCGGCGGCGGCCCCCGGAAGGCCTTCGCCGACGTGGCCGGCACGGGCATCCGGATCCGCGAGGGGTACACGGACCTCGCCCAGGGCGGCTTCGAGTCCGTCCCGGCGGCCACCGCGGCCACGGTCGCGGAGTTCACCAGGGACGACTCGGGCGTCTGGTCCCTCGACGCGCGCCTGCGCGGCTTCGACGCCGGTCCCGAGGAGTTCACCCGGACCATGGGCGCCGTCCGCTGACGGCTGACGGTCGGCACGGGAGGTCCGCACAGATCGGGCGGCGGCCACACCACGTGTGAGTGGCCGCCGCCCGGTCCGGGTGGCGCGCTGCCGCCGTCCCCACGAGGCAGCGCGGGCAGGTCGCCGTCAGGTCATCGGGACGGCGGCCCGCCGGTTCAGGGGGTGCCGGGTCCTGTGAGACCCAGGGCGGGGAGCATGGCGGCGTCGACGAACCGCACCAGGTAGTCGGCGTCGGCGTACCGCCCCTCCAGCACCGGCCGGATCCGGAGCACGCCCATCAGCTGCGCCGGCAGGAACTCCACGGCCGGATGGTCCGCGGCGATCTCGCCCCGGGCCACGGCCCGCTCCACCATCGCGTCGAAGGCGGCCAGCTCCGGTTCGACCAGGGCCTCGCGCAGGGCGGCCTGGAGCTCCTCGTCGCTGAGCACCGCGTGCCCCAGGGCCTGCGTGAGCCGGGTGTCGCGCCCCGAGGTGCAGGCGGCGATCCGGGCCGCCTCGCGCAGGTCGCCCGCCAGCGTCCCGGTGTCCACCGCGACCAGGGTGCCCTGCCGGTTCGCCCGCAGGGCGGCGGCGACGAGCTGGGGCTTGGTCTTCCACTGCCGGTACAGCGTGGACTTGCCGCAGCTCGCCCGGGCGGCGACGCCCTCCATGGTCAGGGCCTCGTAGCCGTGCTCGCGCAGCTGGTCCAGGACGGCCTCGTAGAACTCCTGCTCCCGCTCCGGGGTGATCTTGGAGCGGCGCGCGGTGGTCGGCGTCGACGTCATGGTGGTGCGGCTCTCCTCGGGGGCGCCTCGGCGGCGGGTTCGAGTACGAGTGTAGGGGAACGCGAGCGTATCGGTACACGGTCGTATCGATACGTGAATGTATCGATACACTGGCGTGTCGATTGCGTGTACGAGGAAGAGAGACCGGGGGATGACCTCCCAGACCACACCTGCCGATCCGGCAGCCGGACGGAGAGCCGCGCGCCGCCGCCTTATACGCGAGCTGCTGCTCGTGGCCGGCCTGTTCGCCGTCTACAAGGCCGGCCGGATGCTCTCCACCGGGCGCACCGACGAGGCGTACCGCAACGCCGCGCGGATCTGGGACGCCGAGCGCGCCCTGCACCTGCCCGGCGAGGGCGCGGTACAGCGGCTGCTGCTGCACGGGGACGCCCTCGTGCACGCCGCGAACACCTACTACGCGGCCGTCCACTTCCCCGCGACCGCGCTCTTCCTGATCTGGCTCTACCTGCGCCGCCCCGGGCACTACCTGTGGACCCGCCGGGTACTGGCCGTCCTCACCGGCGCCGCCCTCGTCCTGCACCTCGCCTTCCCGCTGGCACCCCCGCGGATGCTCGGCGACGCGGGCATGATCGACACCGGCCAGGTCTACGGACCCACCGTCTACGGGGCCGCGCCGGCCACCGACACCATGGCCAACCAGTTCGCCGCGATGCCCTCGCTGCACTTCGGCTGGGCCCTGATGCTCGCCCTCGGCATGATCGCCGCCACCCGGTCCCGGTGGCGCGCGCTGTGGCTGCTGCACCCCCTGCTGACCCTGCTGGTGGTCGTCGGCACGGCCAACCACTACTGGCTCGACGCGATCGTGGCGACCCTGCTCCTCGGGGCCGCCCTCCTGCTGGTCCCGCGGCCGCGCCCGAGCGGAACCGGTACCGGCACGGACGGCGGCGCCGATCCCGATGCGGACACGGGTGCGGGCGCCGCCGTACGGGACCTGCCCCGCCCGCGGCGCGCCGACGAAGCCGTGGGGGCCGGGCGATGAACGACACCGCGCTCGCCGTCTGCCTCTGCCTCGCCTCGGCCGTGGCCTACGCCTCCGCAGCCGTGGCCCAGGAGCGGCTCGCCCGGGCCGCCGTGGCCCGCAGCGCCAAGGCCCTGCTCGGCAACAGCGCCTGGTGGTGGTCGGCCGGACTGAACGCGGCCGCCGCGCTGCTGCACGCCGCCGCCCTGCGCTACGGGCCGCTGACCCTGGTCCAGCCGCTCGGCGCGCTCACCCTCGTCGCCGCCGTCCCGCTCGGCGCGCGCCGGGCCGGGCGCCGGGTGGCGGGCACCGAGTGGCGGGGCACCCTGGCCACCGTGACGGGCCTGGGCCTGCTGCTGCTCCCCGCCTCCGGACCGGCCCCCGACGACACCCTCACGCTGGCCGAGGCGCTCGCCGTCTCCGGGGCCACCGCCGCCGTGATCCTGCTGCTGACCGCCGTGAAGGACCCCCGCTCCGGGCTGCGGCACGCCACGGCCTCCGGGCTGGCCTCCGCGGCCGCCTCCGCCCTCACCCAGACCGTGGCCGTGGCGGCCGGCCGCGGCGGATCCCTGCTCAGCGTGCGGGTCATCGCGGTGGCCCTGCTCGTCGTGGTGTTCGCGGTCGGCGGGCTGCTGCTGTCGCAGCGGGCCTACCGGGGCGGGCTCGGCGCCCCCCTCGCCGTGGTGAACCTGGCCAATCCGCTCGCCGCGGCCGCCATCGGCATGGTCCTGCTCGGCGAACGCCTCCAGGGCGGCCTGCTGGGGGTCCTGCTCGCGGTCGCCGGAGCCGGCGCGGCCGCCCGCGGCGTCCTCCTGCTGACCCGCACCCCGCCCGCCGCCGCGGCCCCCCGGGCCGCCGGGCCCGCGCCGGCCCCCCGCCCCCTCGCACTGGCGCGTTCCGCACACCGCCGCTGAGCGCGGGGCGGAGAACCGTTTCGGCCCCGGCCGCGTCCTCCCCGGTGAACACACCGCACCACCGAAACGGAGTGAATGGGCATGGGGATCGTCGGCTGGATCATCCTGGGACTGCTGGCCGGAGGCATCGCCAAGGTCCTGTTGCCCGGCAGGGACCCGGGCGGCCTGATCGGCACCACCCTCATCGGCGTCGCCGGCGCCTTCATCGGCGGCTGGCTCTCGGCGCGGTTCCTGGACCGGCCGATCCAGACCCAGTTCTTCGACCTCGCCACCTGGGGCTCCGCCATCGCCGGCTCCCTGGTCCTGCTCATCGGCTACCGGATCCTGTTCGGCAACTCCCGCGACTGACCCGGGCCCGCCGGTCCGCCGGCGGCCGCCCATTACGCTGGCGGCACGGCGCGACCTACGAGCGAGAACGAGCAGCGAGGAAGTCCCAGCGACATGAGCGTCACCACCCCCCTCCCCACGGCCGACCTGTACGACGAGCACGGCGAGGCCCTCGGCATCTGCGCCACCCAGTTCCGGCAGCTGGGCGGCCGCCGGCTCTTCGCCGGCCCGGTGCGGACCCTCTCCTGCCACGAGGACAACGCGCTGCTGCGCGAACTCGTCCACGGGCCGGGCGGGGGCGCCGTCCTCGTCGTGGACGGCGGCGGCTCGCTGCGCACCGCCCTGGTGGGCGACCTGCTGGCCGGCGCGGCCGCGCGCAACGGGTGGGCGGGCCTGATCATCAACGGCGCCGTCCGCGACAGCGTGGCCCTGGGCGGGCTCGACCTCGGGATCAAGGCGCTGGGCACGGTTCCCCGCAAGAGCGGGAAGACGGGCGCCGGCGAGGTGGACGTGCCCGTCACCATCGGCGGCACCACCTTCCGCCCCGGCGACACGGTCCACGCGGACGACGACGGCATCGTGGTCCTGCCGGCCTAGGGATTTCCGGCGGGCCCCGTACGCGCGGGCGGCGGGGGCGATATCGCGCCACATTCGGGGCACCGGCCCTGGCGGGGTTCCGGCGGGCCGGGTTTCACTGCGGGCCCATGAGACGACACAGGATCACGGGCGTGCTCGGCGCGATCGCGCTGGCCGCCGCCACCCTGGCCGGCGCGGGACCCGCGCATGCCGCACCCGCCCCCGCCCCCGCCGCACGGCCCGCGGGCATCCCGGCGGGCGTGGGCGCCGCGGATCCGCCCGCCGAGTTCGGGACCGACTGGCACGACCCGCTCACCGCCGCCCCGCCCGTCGCCCGCCCCGCGACCCGGGCCTGCCAGGTGACCCTCGCCGAGGCGCAGTTCCGCGACTTCACCCCGTACCGGGGCAGCTACGCGCCGCCCGAGGGCTGCGGCGCCGGCCGCTGGGCCAAGGTGGTGCTCCGCCTCGACGGCAAGGTCAAGGGCCGCCAGTACGACCGGCTCGGATACCTGTCCCTCGGCGGCGTCGAGATCCTCCGCACCTCCACCCCGCAGCCCTCGCCCGACGGCATCACCTGGTCCGTCGAGAAGGACGTGACCCGCTACCGGGACACCCTCGCCGGCCCCCGGCCCGTCGAGATGCTCATCGGCAACGTCGTCAACGACACCTACACCGGGGTCATCGACGTCAAGGTCACCCTCACCTTCTACGCCGCCGAGGGCGCCACCGCGGCCCCCGACACCCCCGACCGGGTCCTCCCGCTCACCTCGCCCGCCGTCACCACCCCGCGCAACACCGAGCGGCTCCTCGCCGAGGTCTACGCCACGGGCTCGGGCGGCGGCTGCGAGGAGTACTGGTACATGACCGTTCCGGACGCGGCCCCGTACTCCTGCAAGGCCGTCGACGGCCCCTACCGCGAGGTCCGCATCTCCGTGGACGGCGCGCTCGCCGGCATCGCCGCGCCCTTCCCCACCGTCTGGACCGGCGGCTGGTCCAACCCCTTCCTCTGGTACGTCACCCCCGGCCCCCGCGCCTTCGACGTACAGCCCGTCCTCTACGACCTCACCCCCTACGCCGCCCTCCTCAACGACGGGCGCCCGCACCGCATCGAGGTGTCCGTCGCCGGGGTGCCGGCCGGGCAGAGCGGCTGGAGCACCCCCACGAACCTGCTGCTCTGGCAGGACGAGGGCCGCGAGGTCGTCACCGGCGCCCTGACCCGCCACGAGCAGAGCGATCCGGCCAACTCCGCCCGCTGGACGCCCGCCACACCCGGCACGCCCGGAGCCGAGCACCGCCTGGACACCGAAGGCGCCCACCGGCTGACCGTCGCCGGGCACCTCGACACCTCCCACGGCCGGGTCACCACCACCGTCACCCGCGCCGTACGGAACACCTCCGTCCACCGCTGGACCGACGGCGAGGACCGCGACGCGCTCACCGCCACCTGGACCGACGAGGAGACCGTCACCCGAGGCGCCACCGCCACCCGCACCGCGCGCACCTACACGATGGACGGCGAGACCACCCTCGGCGCCGGCGACCGGCTGCGGACCGTGCTCTCCCTCGGCGACCGCGCCGACACCGTCACCCTGCGCGGCGGCCGGAACGTCGACGTCTCCCACCTCGACGACCGGTACTCGGGCGACGCCACCTACACCGCGAACGTCCCGCGCGACCAGCGGCACGCCGTCGCCACCACCACCGCACGCCACCGGCTGCACGGCTCGGGAGAACCGGGCGGCTGCTACGACCGGGCCCTCACCACCGTGCAGGGAACGCTCACGGAGGACCGCCGCCGCTGCTGACACCGGCGGCGCTTACGATGACCGCCCATGGACACTGGTGAGGCCGGCAGACGGTTGATCGACGGGCGCTTCGAACTGGTCGCGCCCCTGGGCAGCGGCGGTATGGGTACGGTGTGGCGGGCCCGCGACATCGCCCTGCACCGCGAGGTCGCACTCAAGGAAGTGCGCCCGCCGGACCCGGCCACCGCCGCCGCCCAGCCCGGTCTGGCCGACCAGCTGCGCGAACGGGCCGTCCGCGAGGCCCGCGCCCTCGCCCGCCTCGCCCACCCCCACGTGGTGACGATCCACCACATCGTCGAACCGGCGCAGGGCGCGGAGGGGCATCCGTGGATCGTCATGGAGCTCGTCCGGGGCGGTTCCCTGCACGACCGGCTGGCGTCCGGGCCGCTGCCGCTCGCGGACGTGCTGCGGCTCGGCCTCGACGTCCTGTCCGCGCTGCGCGCCGCACACGCCGAGGGGATCCTCCACCGCGACGTGAAACCGGCCAACGTGCTGCTGCGGCCCGACGGGTCGGCGGTGCTCACCGACTTCGGCATCGCGGCCCTGCACGGATCGACGGGGCTCACCGCCACCGGCGTGCTGATCGGGTCCCCCGAGTACATCGCACCCGAACGCGTGCGCGGCGAGGAGGGGCTGGCCGCCTCCGACCTGTGGTCGCTGGGCATGCTGCTCTACGTGGCCGCGGAAGGGGTCCATCCGCTGCGCCGGGCCACCAGCCTGGCCACGGTCGTCGCCGTGCTGGACGACCCGATCCCGGCGCCCGTGCGCTCCGGCCCGCTGGGCTCCGTACTGGAACGGCTGCTCGTACGGGACCCGGCCGCGCGGCCCGACGGGGCGCAGCTGGAACAACTGCTCCGGGACGCGAGCACTGCTCTCGGCGCCGGCGCGGGCTCCGGCGTGGTGCCGGCGGCCGCCCCTGCCGTCCCGGCCCCGTACGGGCAGTACGGGCCGTACTCGCCCCCCGCCACGCCGACCCCGACCGCGGCCCCGTCGCCGTTCGGCCCCGGGCCCTCGCCCTACGCGGCCACCACCACGCCCCTTCCCGTGGCACCCGCTCCGCGCAGGCGCCCGGCCCTGATCGGCGCCGCAGTCGCGGCGGTGCTCGCGGCCGGAGTCGTCGGCATCGTCCAGTGGCTGCCGGACGGGACCGACGGCGGCCGCGACGACGCCAGGGGCGGCTCCACCGCCGGACCCACCGCCACCGCCGTCGCCGCCGCGCCCACCCCCGGCCCGAAGTCGAGCACGCCCAAGGCGGGCGCGACCCGGGGCAGTCTGCTCACCCCGGAGAACATCCGGATCGCCCTGGAGGCGTTCAAACAGCAGACGGGCACGACCACCTTCGTGGATCTGACGGTCTACGACGGCTACGTCCTCGCCTCCATCCCCACCGCCCCCGGAGCCAAGACCGTTGACGCCTGGCAGTACCGCGACGGCGCGGCCAAGCGCACGGGCCCGGACGGCACGGTCAAGGACGGCGAGCCGCTGATCGACATGGCAGGGGTCAACTGGGACGCCCTGCCCGGCCTGCTGGAGCAGTCCAAGAAGGACCTCGACCTCCCGAACCCGACCTCGCGCTACGTCGTCGTCGAGCCCTGGATGATGGACCAGGTGCCCTGTATGCGCCCGTACCTCACCGACGAGTACGGCCGTGGCGGATACGTGCTCGCCGGCACCGACGGCAAGGTCAAGAAGGTTGTCCCTTTCTGACATCGTGTACCCGCACCACGCGCATATGTCCGAAGAGCCCAAGGGAGCGAGATCGCCATGCCCACCTGGCGCACCACACTCACGGCCGCCGGGATAGCCGGCACCCGGCTGCGGGAGGACTACACACACGCCGCACGCCGGGTGCTCCGCCGCGAACCCGCCCCCTACCTCACGCTGCGCCTGCTCGCCGCCCCGCCGCTGGTGCCCTCGCTGGCCGCCGGCCTCGCCTTCATGAACCTGGTCGACGACGTGGCCGAAACCGGCACCCCGCTCCAACGGGCCACCGCACTGGCCGCCTTGACCGAACGGGTCGAGACGGCCCTGAAGTCCGGGGACAGCCCCGACCCCGTACTGCGCGCCTACGCCCACGCCGTGGACTCCCGCGCCCTGCCCCCGCAGTGGGTCACCCGGTTCCTCGAGGGCGCCGCCACCGCCGAGGCCGGCTTCGACGGCTTCGCCACCGAAGCGGACTTCCAGGCCTATCTCGACGCCTACGCCTGGCCCGGGGTGCTCGCCTTCACCGGCCTCCAGTACCAGGGCGGCCCCGACGCCGAACAGGCCGCGGGCTGGCGGCGGTTCGTCGACGCCGCCCAGCGCGTCGACTTCCTCGCGGACCTCGCCGGGGACCTCGCCGACGGCCGGCTGTGCATCCCGCGCGACCGGCTCGCCGAGCACTCCGTGACCCGCGACGACCTCGAGCGGGGCCGCGACACCCCGGCCGTGCGCGCGCTCCTCGCCGACGAGACCCGCCGCGCCCGGACCGCCCTCGACGCCACCGAAGGCCACCTCGGCCTGGCCGAGCCGGGCCTGCGTCCCGTGGTCGCCACGATGACCGAGCTCATGGCGCAGCAGCTCGCCGCGGTCGAGCGCGCGGGCATCACCGCCCTGCGCCGCGACACCGGCTACGGCCTCGTCGCCCCGATGCGCACCCTGCTGCGCGCCCGGGCGTCGCGTCCGCGTGCGGGACGGCCGTGACATTTGTACGGCCGGGGTCCGTACACGCGGCTCTGCCGGGGATCCCGCACCCCTGCCTAGCGTGGTGGGCATGACGAAGACGACCGTACCGACGGCACCGCCCGCCCCGCCCCCGCCCCGTGCCGCCCGGTGGCTCCGCGGCCCGATGGGTGCGCCGAGCGGGTTCACCCTGCTGCCCTGGCTGCTGATGGGTCTGGGCGCGCTCTCCAACCTCCTCCAGGGCGAGACCCCCAACCCGCTGATCGGCGGCCTCGGCCTGCTGGTCTTCAACTCCCTCTACATCAGCGTGGTGTTCCGCTCCTTCGACCCGCGCAAGCGCGCGGCGGCGAGCACCAAGTGGAGCCTGGCCGCGATGGGCGCGATCACCGGCGCCCTGTCCTACGCCTACGGAGGCAGCTGGCTGCTGTTCTTCCCCCTGCTGGGCCTGGCCACCGGGACCGTGGTCCGGGGCCGCAGGCTCGGCCCGGTGATGTTCGGCCTCAGCGCCGTCGCCGCCGCCATCGCCGCGTACCGCGACGGATGGGAGGCGCTCGGCATCTTCTACGGGACGTTCCTGTCCGGCATGGTCACCGCGGCCATCCTGGCCCTGTCCGAGACGGTGAAGGAGCTGCGCGAGACCCGGCAGGAGCTGGCGCGGACCGCCGTGGACGAGGAGCGGCTGCGCTTCTCGCGCGACCTGCACGACCTGCTCGGCCACACCCTCTCGGTGATCGTCGTGAAGTCGGAGGCGGCCCGCCGGATCGCGCCCCGGGACATGGACGCGGCCCTCGCCCAGGTCGCCGACATCGAGTCGGTCGGCCGGCAGGCGCTCACGGAGATCCGCGAGGCCGTCACCGGCTATCGCGAGGCAAGCCTGGCCGGCGAGCTCGACCGGGCCCGCGGCGTGCTCACCGCCGCCGGCATCGAGCCCGTCGTACGCCAGTCCGGCCCCCCGATGCCCCCGCAGGCGGCGGCCCTGCTGGGCTGGGTGGTCCGCGAATCCGTCACCAACGTCATCCGGCACAGTTCCGCCGGGACCTGCGAGATCGAGATCGGCGACCGCGCCGGGCGGACCAGGCTGGTGATCACGGACGACGGCGGCGGCGTAGGCTCTGTTGCGCCGGGCAGTGGCCTGACCGGCCTCGCCGAACGCCTCGCCGCGGCGGGCGGCACGCTGAGCAGCGGCCCGCTCCCCGGCGGCGGATTCCGCGTCACCGCCGAACTCCCGGCGGAAC
This sequence comes from Streptomyces sp. NPDC057010, assembly GCF_042673805.1. Taxonomy (NCBI): domain Bacteria; kingdom Bacillati; phylum Actinomycetota; class Actinomycetes; order Kitasatosporales; family Streptomycetaceae; genus Streptomyces; species Streptomyces sp. NPDC057010. The sequence goes on from NZ_JBHUSC010000001.1 coordinate 142,086, forward strand.
CGCTGGAGTCCGTGCCGGCGGAGGGCGGCGACGATGCGCCGCACTGACCGAGGGGACGGGGAGGAACGATGATCAGGGTCCTGCTGGCCGAGGACCAGGGCATGATGCGCGGAGCCCTGGCCCTGCTGCTCGGGCTGGAGGAGGACATCGAGGTCGTGGCGCAGGTCGCCGCCGGGGACGAGATCGTCGCCGCCGCCCTGGAGGCGCGGCCCGACGTGGCCCTCCTCGACATCGAACTCCCGGGCCGCAGCGGCCTCGACGCGGCCGCCGAACTGCGCACCCGGTGCCCCGGCTGCCGGGTGCTGATCCTGACCACCTTCGGCCGGCCCGGCTACCTGCGGCGGGCGATGGAGGCCGGGGCCGCCGGGTTCCTCGTGAAGGACGGCCCGGTGGAGGAACTGGCGGCGGCCGTCCGCCGGGTGCTGGCCGGGGAGACGGTGGTCGACCCGGCCCTCGCGGCGGCCGCGCTCAGCGCCGGGCCCAGCCCGCTGACGCCGAGGGAGGTCGACGTGCTGGGCGCCGCGGTGGACGGGGCGACCGTCGCCGACATCGCGGCGAAGGTGCACCTCTCCGAATCGACCGTACGCAACTACCTGTCCTCGGCGATCGGGAAGACCGGCACCCGCAACCGCATGGAGGCCGTGCGCGCCGCCCGTCGCCAGGGCTGGCTCTGAGCGCCTTCTAGTAGGCCCCGTTGACGTTGTCGATGGAGCCGTAGCGGGCGGCCGCGTAGTTGCAGGCGGCGGTGATGTTGGCGACCGGGTCGTAGGAGTCGAGCGAGGTGCCGGGCACGTGGTAGGCGCGGAACGTCGGGTCGATGACCTGGAGCAGGCCCTTGGAGGGGATGCCGTTCTGGGCGTTGATGTCCCAGAGGTTGATGGCGAGCGGGTTGCCGGAGGACTCCCGCATCACGTTGCGGTGAATTCCGTTGTAGGTACCGGGAATTCCGTGCTTGGCCATCACGTCGAGGGACTCGCGGATCCACCCGTCGAGGTTGTTCGCGTAGGTGGGCGTCACGGCGGTCCGGGCGGCGGACCTGCTCGCGCGGGGGGCCTCCGCCCGGGTGTCGAGCTTCAGTTTGATGCCGGGCCGGATGATCGACGGGTTGTCGCCGATGACGCTCCGGTTCGCCTCGTAGAGCTGCTTCCAGCCGCCGCTCACGGAATGCTTCGCGGCGATCTCCGAAAGCGAGTCGCCCGGGAGGACGGAATAGGTCGAGGGAGCGGCGGTGCCCGCTGCGGGAGCGGCCGTCCGAGCCGTGGGGGCGACGGTCGCCTCCACAGCCCCGGCGGTGGTCGCGCTGATCAGCGGAAGGGCGAGGGCCGCGCCGCCCGTGCCGGCCATGGCCAGCTTGCGGGTGATCGGGTTGTTCTTCGGCCGACGGTGCTTTCCCTTTGCGGGCATGGCGCATTTCCTCACGTGGGGGGACGGAGAGGCCCCGGGGGTGGCCGGATTCGGCAGCTGACCACCGGGAATGAGGGTGACCGTAGGCGAGCCCGCCGGGCCTGAACAAGGCCCGAATTCCACCGGTAGATCGACTTCCTGCCTTCCGCCCGGAAAATGACCTTGGCGATGCCTTCGGGCATTAGCCAACTTTCTTTCCGGGATAAGGGAATCGGCCCTTTGTGGGGGAATGATGTTGACGCTTTCGGAGTGACCCACATCACGGTTTGAAGGGGGTGTCCCCGGGCTGACGTGCGCAGGGACAAGTCCACTCTCCCCATGCCTCATTCGGGCGACATGGGCGTTGGTTGCGAATCGCCCAAACTGGACTCTTCCTGGCATTCCAGAGGCCTGTCGGCCCCGTCTCAGAGCTCCGCGAGCCGCTCCAGCGTGGCCGCCACCGCGGCTGCGGACGCCGGGAGCATCGGCAGCCTCACGCCCGGATCCGGGATCCGCCCCTGGGCGTGCAGCACGCCCTTGACCACCGCCGGATTGGGTTCCGCGAAGGCCGCCGCCGAGAGCCGGGCCAGCGCGTGCCCCAGGGGCCGGGCCCGCGCCACGTCCCCCGCCCGCCAGGCCTCGGCGAGCTCCACAAAGCGGGCCGTCGCCAGGTGCGCCGAGGCCAGGATCCCGCCCGGCGCGCCCAGCGCCAGCAGCGGCGAGAGGTACGCGTCGTCGCCGGCCAGCACGGCGAACCCCGCCGGCAGGTCGCCGAGCAGCGCCACCGTGTCCTGGTCGATGCCGCCGGCCGCGTACTTGACCCCGGCGACCCCCGAGAGCTCCCCGAGCCCGCGCAGCGCGGCGGCGTCCAGCGGCTGCCCCGTCCGGTACGGGATGTGGTAGACGACCAGCGGTACGGGGCTCACCTCGGCCAGCCGCGCGAAGTGCGCCAACACCCCCGCCGCCGAAGGCCGTACGAACGCCGGCACCGTCACCAGCGCCGCCCGCGCCTGCGGCCAGCGGGCCAGCCGGGCCAGCGAGGCCTCCGCGGCCCGGGTCCCGCTCGCCCCGGCCCCCACGGTCAGCAGCGCGCCCCGCTCCGCGCAGACCCGGGCGCAGACGTCGGTGACCAGGTCCCGCTCCGCCTCGTCCAGGGTGGCCGTCTCGGCGGTGGTCCCGAGGGCGACGATCCCGGTGGCGCCCGCGTCGAGCACCTCGTGGGCGAGAGCCTCCAGGGCCTCGGCCGCGATGTCCCCGGCGCGGGTGAAGGGGGTGACCAGCGGTACGTGGATCCCGTGGAGCGGGAGGGGCAGGTCGCGTGCGATGTCCTGTGTCATGCCCCGAGCCTCGCCCGCCCCGAGCCCCGAATCCAGTTCGCTTTTCTTACCCGACTCGTAAGCTGAGCCGATGCTCGACGTACGACGCCTGCGCCTGCTGCGCGAACTCGCCCGCCGCGGAACCATCGCCGCCGTGGCCGAGGCCCTCGCGTTCAGCCCTTCGGCCGTGTCCCAGCAACTCGGCGTGCTCGAAAGGGAAGCCGGGCTGCCGCTGCTGGAACGCACCGGCCGCCGGGTCCGGCTCACTCCCGCCGGGCAGAACCTGGTGGGCCACGCCGAGGCCGTCCTCGAACGGCTGGAGCAGGCCGACGCCGACCTCGCGGAAGCGCGCGGCGGCCTGGCCGGCGCCCTGCGGATCGGGGCCTTCCCCACCGCCACCCGGGCCATCGTCCCCGCCGCCCTGGTCACCCTGGCCCGGCACCACCCCGGGCTGGAGCCGATGGTCTGCGAGACCGACCCGGCGGCGGTCGCCCACGCCCTGCGGGCCGGGGACCTCGACGTGGCGCTGGTCCACGTGTACGACCTGGTGCCCGCCGCCCGCGAGCCCGGGCTCGCCACCGAGCCGCTGTACGCGGAGGCCATGTACCTGGCAGCCCCCGCGACCCGCCCCCCGCACCCGCCCGCCAACCCGGACCCGGGCCCGTTCCCCGCTCCGGGCCCGGCCTCCGGTCCGGGTCTCGTCCCCGATCCGGGTCCGGGTCCGGTCTCCGGTCCCGGTCTCGCCCCCGCTCCGGGCCCGTTCTCCGGTCCGGGTCCGTTCTCCGGTCCGGGCCCGTTCTCCGGTCCGAGTCTCGTCCCTGGTCCGTGCCCGGGTCCGTGCCCGTGCCCGGGTCCGTGCCCGGGTCCGTGCCCGGGTCCGGTTTCCGATGCGAGTGCCGGCCCCGCCCCGGGTGCGGGCCCCGCCCTGGATCCGCTTCCCGCCGCGGATGCGGTCCCCGCACCCGGCGCCGTCCCGGATCAGGGTGCGGTCCTGCGCGGGCACGCCGACGATCCCTGGATCACCGCCACACCCGGCACGCTCTGCCACGCCATGACCGTCCGCGCCTGCCAGGCCGCCGGTTTCACGCCCCGGGTCCGCCACCAGGTCGACGAGTTCGCCACCGTCCTCGCCCTGGTCGCCGCCGGCCAGGGCGTGGCCGTCGTCCCCCAGCTCGGCATCACCGCCCCCGCCGAACCCGCCGTCCGCCTCACCCGCCTGCGCATGCAGCGCCGCACCCAGCTCGCCTTCCGCAGCGGAGCAGCCCGCCACCCGGCCGTGGCGGCCTTCGGCGCGGCCCTGCGCGCCTCCGTACCGCCCGACTTGGCCAGATAGCACCCCGCCGTGTGAGGCAACTCCCCTACCGCGCGCAGCCCGTGTACGTTCGTACGCAAATCGACGAGAGCGGGGTAGAACGAACGTGACGCATCGCGTACGAGGGGTCATCGCCCGGACCAAGGGCGCACCGGTGGAGACCACGACGATCCTCGTGCCCGACCCGGGACCGGGCGAGGCGCTCGTCCGGGTCCAGGCCTGCGGGGTCTGCCACACCGACCTGCACTACCGCGAGGGCGGCATCAACGACGAGTTCCCCTTCCTGCTCGGCCACGAGGCCGCCGGGATCGTCGAATCCGTCGGCCCGGACGTCACCTCCGTGGCACCCGGCGACTTCGTCGTCCTCAACTGGCGCGCCGTGTGCGGGACCTGCCGGGCCTGCAGGCGCGGCCGCCCCTGGTACTGCTTCGCCACGCACAACGCCACCCAGCCCATGACCCTGGAGGACGGCACCCCGCTCTCCCCGGCCCTCGGCATCGGCGCCTTCGCCGAGAAGACCCTGGTCGCGGCGGGCCAGTGCACCAAGGTGGACCCCGCCGCTTCCCCGGCCGCCGCCGGACTCCTCGGCTGCGGGGTGATGGCCGGCCTCGGCGCGGCCCTGAACACCGGCAACGTCGGCCGCGGTGACTCCGTCGCCGTCATCGGCTGCGGGGGAGTGGGCAACGCCGCCGTCGCCGGCGCCCGGCTGGCCGGCGCCTCTCGCATCATCGCCGTCGATCTCGACGACCGGAAGCTGGAGTGGGCGCGGGGCCTGGGCGCCACCCACACCGTCAACGGCCGCAAGGAGGACGTGGTCGAAGCCATCCAGGGCCTGACCGGCGGCAACGGCGCCGACGTGGTCATCGACGCCGTCGGCCGCCCCGAAACCTACCGACAGGCCTTCTACGCCCGCGACCTGGCCGGGACCGTGGTCCTGGTCGGCGTCCCGACCCCGGACATGAAGCTCGAACTCCCGCTCCTCGACGTCTTCGGCCGCGGCGGGGCCCTGAAGTCCTCCTGGTACGGGGACTGCCTGCCCGAGCGCGACTTCCCGCTCCTCGTGGACCTCTACCTCCAGGGCCGGCTCGACCTGGACGCCTTCGTCTCCGAGACCATCCCGCTCGACGGCGTCGAGGAGGCCTTCGCCCGCATGGAGCGCGGCGAGGTGCTCCGCTCGGTGGTCGAGTTCCCGTAAGCCCCAGGTCAGCACTGGGGCCCGTACTAGACTCGCCCGGACCGCCACACCCGTGCCCCGGCCGCGATCCGGCCGCGGCACGGGGCGCCGCACCTCGTACCCCAGGGGCCGTCCGTGACCATCGTCCACAGCTACCGCCAGCCCGGAACGGTCCTCACCGACCACCGGTTCACCGTCCCGCTCGACCACGCGCGCCCGGACGGCGAAACGATCGAGCTGTACGCCCGGGAGGTCGTCGCCTCCGGCAAGGACCCGGAGACCCTGCCCTGGCTGCTGTACCTGGAGGGCGGTCCCGGCTTCGGGGCCCGGCGGTTCACCGGCCGGCAGGCCTGGCTGGGGCGGGCCCTGGCCGACTACCGCGTCCTGCTCCTCGACCAGCGCGGAACCGGCCTCTCCACCCCGGTGAACCGGCAGACCCTGCCCCTGCGCGGCACGCCCGCGCAGCAGGCCGAGTACCTCGCCCACTTCCGCGCCGACTCCATCGTCCGCGACGCCGAGGCCATCCGCCCCGCCCTGACCGGCGGGGCGCCCTGGACCGTGCTCGGCCAGAGCTTCGGCGGCTTCTGCGCCACCCACTACCTCTCCGCCGCCCCCGAGGGCCTCACCGCCGCCCTGATCACCGGCGGCCTGCCCTCGCTGACCGCCACCGCCGAGGAGGTGTACGAGGCCGCGTACCCCCGCGTCGAACGCAAGAACCTGGCCCACTACGCCCGCTACCCGATGGACGTCGAGCGGGCCCGCCGCATCGCGGCCCACCTCGCCGAGCGCCCGGCCGAACTCCCCGGCGGCTACCGCCTCACCGTCGAGGCCTTCCAGTCCCTCGGCCTCCTCCTCGGCGGCGGCGACGGCAGCCACCAGCTGCACTACCTGCTGGAGGACGCCTTCGTCCCGACCCCGGCCGGCCCCGCCCTCTCCGACGCCTTCCTGGAGGGCGTCCACGCGCAGCTCTCCTTCGCCGGACACCCCCTCTACGCCCTCCTCCACGAGGCGATCTACGCCCAGGACCCGGCCGCGCCCACCGCATGGGCCGCCGACCGGGTGCGCGCGGGCCACCCCCGCTTCGACGCGCCCAAGGCCCTTGCGGGCGACGAGCCGCTCCTGTTCACCGGCGAGACCATCCACCCCTGGCACTTCACCGCCGACCCCTCCCTCGCCCCGCTGCGCGAGACCGCCGAACTGCTGGCCGCCCGCACGGGCTGGGGGCCGCTCTACGACCCGGAGCGGCTCGCCGCGAACGAGGTGCCGGTGGCCGCCGCCGTCTACCACGACGACATGTACGTCGACACCGCCCACTCCCTGCGGACCGCGCGCTCCGTACGCGGCCTGCGGACCTGGGTGACCGACGAGTTCGAGCACGACGGCGTCCGCGCCGGCGGCCCCCGCGTGCTGGACCGGCTCCTGGCCCTCGTGCGCGACGAGGCCTGACCCGGCCGCATCCTGCGCGGCGGTCGGGCCGGGTGCGCCACCGCCCGCCCGCGCCGCCCCGTTCGCCTATTGTGCGAGGCATGATCGAACAAACTGAACAGAACGCCCCCTTGCAGCCCATGCCCACCGACTGGCAGCGGGCCCTCGCCGTCGTCGCCCACCCGGACGACCTGGAGTACGGCTGCTCGGCCGCGATCGCGGACTGGACGGACGGCGGCCGCGAGGTCGTGTACCTCCTCGCCACGCGCGGCGAGGCGGGCATCGACACCCTCGCCCCCGCCGACTGCGCCCCGCTGCGCGAGGCGGAACAGCGGGCGAGCGCGGCCGTGGTCGGAGTCTCCCAGGTGGAGTTCCTCGACTACCGCGACGGCGTCGTCGAGTACGGCCTCGACCTGCGCCGGGACATCGCCGCCGCCATCCGCCGGCACCGCCCCGAGCTCGTCATCACCCTCAACCACCGTGACACGTGGGGCGGGGAGGGGGGCGGGGGCTACTGGAACACCCCCGACCACAAGGCCGTCGGCCGGGCCACCCTGGACGCGGCCGCCGACGCCGGCAACCGGTGGATCTTCCCCGAACTCATCTCCGAGCAGGGCCTGGAGCCGTGGAACGGCGTGCGCTGGGTCGCGGTGGCCGGCACCAGCACGCCCACGCACGCGGCCGACGCCGGGCCGGGCTTCGAGCGTTCGGTGCAGTCCCTGCTGGAGCACAAGGCCTACATCGAGGTGCTGACGGACCAGGACCCCGAGGAGTACGTGCGCTCCTTCCTCGCCGGCAACGTTCAGCGGGCGGCGGCCCGGTTCGGCGGCGCCCCGGCGGTCGGGTTCGAGGTCTTCCCCCGCTGACCGCACACCCCTAAGCTGACGGACCGTCAGTCAACGGGGGAGGGCAGCGTGATCGACACCGTCTCCACGGAGATCGCGGAGGGCGAGGAGCGGATCCGGCTGGAGGTCGCGGACGGCGTGGCGGTGCTCACCCTGTGCCGCCCGGACAAACTCAACGGCTGGAGCTGGGAGTCCACCCGCCAGCTGGGCCTGCTGGCGGACCGGATCCGCTTCGACCCGTCCGTACGGGCCGTGCTCCTGCGGGCAGAGGGCCGCGCCTTCTGCGCGGGCATCGATGTCACCGCCCCCGGCGGCGCGATCACCGGCGCGAGCGCCGCCGAGCGCACCCGCAACTACTACGAGGGCATCCGCTGGGTCCACGAGCGGTTCGCGGTCCTCGCCCGCCTCCCGCAGCCGGTGGTGGCCGCCGTCCAGGGCTACTGCCTCGGCTTCGGCTTCGAACTGGCGCTGATGGCCGACGTCCGGGTGGCCGCCGAGGACGCCGTCTTCGCCCTGCCGGAGGCCCAGCTGGGCGTGGCGGTGGACGCCGGCGGCGACCTGCGGATCGCCCGCGAGGCGGGAGCCGGCTGGGCCAAGTACCTGGCGCTGACGGGCCGCCGCATCGACGCCGCGACGGCGCAGCGGCTGAACCTGGTCCAACTGCTCGTCCCCGGCGCCGAGCTGGGCGCCGCGGCCCGCGCGCTGGTGGCGGAGATCGCGGCCAACGCCCCGCTCGCCGTCCAGGGTGTCAAGCGCGCGATCGACGCCTACGCGGACGCCGCCCTCGCCCCTGCCCTCGACCGCGTGGCGATGACCGCGGCCCTCACCCTCACCTCGGAGGACTGCCGGGAGGGCTACACGGCCAAGGCGGCCCGCCGCCCGCCGCACTTCAGCGGAGGCTGAGCACGGGCCGGCGCTCACAAGGTGAAGGGACCGCGGCCCAGTTGCGTGCGGACCGGGACCACCTCGGGGTTGACCAGCGAGCGGCGCTGCCAGTTCGCCCCGTCGACCACCAGGGTGTGGCCGGTGACGAACCGGGCGAAGGGGGACGCCAGGAAGGTGGCGGCCCAGCCGAGTTCGCGCGGGGCGCCGACGCGCAGGGCGGGCTGGCGGGAGTCCTTGGCGTCGGGCGCGGCGCGCTCCAGGCCACCGCGGATGTCCTCGGTCATGTCGGCGTGCGGGAACAGGCCGGGAACCAGGCCGTTGATCTGGATGCCGTACGGGCCCCACTCGACGGCGAGCGTCTCCACCAGGTTCTTCACCCCGGCCTTGGCCGCCGCACTGTGCGCGAAGCCCGGCCCGCCGGTCCAGGCGTACGAGGCGCCGATGTTCACGATGGAGCCCGGCGTGCCCGCGGCGAGGTGACGGCGGCCGAACTCGCGGGTCATGAACCAGGTGCCCGTCAGGGTGATGTCGACCACCGCCCGCCAGGCGCCCGGGGAGAGGTCCTCGGCGGGGGAGGGGAAGTTGGCGGCCGCGTTGTTGACCAGCACGTCCGGCAGGCCGAGCGCGGCCTGCGCCGCGTCGAAGACCTCCGCGACCCGCTCGGGGTCCCGGATGTCGCACACGGCGGCCGTCACCCGGCCCGCGCCGGGGACGGCCGCCAGCTCCTCCCGCGCCGCATGGAGCTGCCCGGCACGCCGGCTCGCGATCACCAGGTCGGCGCCGAGCCGCGCGAACTCGGCGGCGATGGCCTTGCCCAGCCCGGTGCCGCCGCCGGTCACGAGGACCACCTGCCCCGCGTACGTACCGGGGGGCAGGGCGGCGGCGCCGAGCGGCGGCGGCGCGGGCAGCCCGCGCGGGATGTCGTCCGTCATGGGGGCATCGATAGCGTGCCGGCGCTCACATCTCCATGCCCGCGACACCGCCTACTTCTGCGGGGTGTACGCCTGCCTGCTCGCGCAGGTCCAGATCACGGCGCTGCCCGCCTGCGTCTCGCGGTCGTTCACGGTGCCGCCGACCCGGTCGTCGTCGGTCGCGGCGAAGGCGCGGGTCAGCGGCACGGCGCCGGGGCCGCCCGCCGGGGCGGGCAGGACCTGCGGGGCACCCTTCCCGGACCAGTAGACGGCCTGGTAGTAGCCGGCGAAGCTCTCCTCGAACTCGGTGGCGGTGCCCACGGCCACGTTCGTGGTCGGGCTGCTGCCGTTGAACTCGAGGTGGCCGTAGCCCGCCACGCGGCCCGGGTCGGTGGGCAGGGCGTCGTACGGCTTCTTCCAGACGGCCGGGGTCAGCCTGGGGTCGTTGCGGTAGTAGTAGTCCTCCAGACCCACCACCCGGCCGCGGTCGTCGATGTCCCGGCCGATCGTGGCGAAGGAGGAGTGGTAGCCGTTCCACACCTCCAGGCTGTACGGCGCGTAGCCGCCGCCGGCCGGCCAGACCACCGGGAAGGTCTTGGTCACCTCGATGTCGTTGGCGGAGTCGAAGTACGAGCCGCTGACGGTGCCGACGATGTCGCCGCGCTTGTTGATCCCGTTCAGCGCGACGACCTTGCTGCCCGCGATCGCGTCGGCGGGGACCGGAAGTTCGCGCGCGACCTTGCCGTCCACCCACTCCTTGGCCACGCCGCCGTCGGCGGCGACGACCCGGCCCGACTCGTTGACGTCTACGGCCGCCTCACCGTACGGGCCGGACGGCGCGGTGATCGCCTCCGAGACCGCGCTGCCCAGCTGGTGGGTGAAGGCGACCGAGGTGTGGTCCGAGCCGCGCACGGCCGTGCCCACCATCAGGCCCTTGGCGCTGACGGCCTTGACGCTGCCCCGGTCGAAGCCGGCGGGCAGCGGCACGGCGTGGACCGTGTGCTCGGCGCCGGTCCAGTAGGCGGGCAGGCCGCCGCTCTCGCCGACGACGAGCCCGCCGGCGCCGAAGCCCTTCACGGCGCCTGCGCCGCCTCCCGCGAGTGCGGGCAGGAGCTCGACGGCGGGCGTGCAGGTGGCGGTGGTGCCGGTCGCCGCCGAGGCCGGTCCGGCGGCCGTGACCAGCCCCGCCAGGACGGCGGCGGCCCCCGCCGCGGCCGTCACCCTTCTCCTGCGCATTGCGTTCACGATGCGAGTCCCCCTGTTCGTGCGTGACATATGCCGTACGGCATCTGCCTGTTGATCCACGGGACACATGCTGCCCGAGGAGGGGCCCACGAGCACGCACGTTTCCCCCGCGGGGCGCGATGGGTTCACAGGAGGGCAAGCGACCGCTTAGTATGCCCGCGGAGCGTGGTCAGCATGGTTCCTCGACGGCGGCTGGAGGCCCCGGATGCAGGCATGGCGAGTACATACCCCCGGCGAACCCCATGAGGCCATGCGCCTCGAAGAGGTTCCCGAACCGGTCCCCGGCGAAGGCGAGGTGAAGCTCAAGGTCCTCGCCGCGAACGTCAACTTCCCCGACGCGCTGCTCGTGCGCGGCCAGTACCAGATCCGCCCGCCACTGCCCTTCACGCCCGGCGTCGAGATCTGCGGCGAGACCGAGGACGGCCGGCGCGTCATCGCCAACCCGAGCCTTCCGCACGGCGGCTTCGCCGAGTACGTCACCGCGCCCGCCCGCGCCCTGCTGCCCGCCCCCGACACCCTCGACGACGCCGAGGCGGCGGCACTCCACATCGGCTACCAGACCGGCTGGTTCGGCCTGCACCGCCGCGCCCGCATCCAGCCCGGCGAGACCCTCCTCGTGCACGCCGCCGCCGGCGGGGTCGGCAGCGCCGCCGTCCAGCTCGGCAAGGCCGCCGGGGCCACCGTCATCGGGGTCGTCGGCGGCAAGGCCAAGGCGCGCACCGCCGAGGAACTCGGCTGCGACCTGGTCATCGACCGCACGGCGGAGGACATCGCCTCCCGCGTCAAGGAATTCACCGCAGGGCGCGGCGCCGATGTCGTCTACGACCCGGTCGGCGGCGACTCCTACACCGCCTCCGCCAAATGCGTGGCCTTCGAGGGCCGGATCGTCGTCGTCGGCTTCGCGGGCGGCACCATCCCCACCCCCGCCCTCAACCACGCCCTGGTCAAGAACTACGCGATCCTCGGACTGCACTGGGGCCTGTACGCCACCAAGGAACCCGCCGCCATCCCCGCCTGCCACGCCGAGCTCACCCGGCTCGCCGCGGACGGCGCCATCAAGCCGCTGATCAGCGAACGCGTCCCGCTCGCCGCGGCCGCCGACGCCGTGCAGCGCCTCGCCGACGGGGCCACCACCGGCCGGCTGGTCGTCGTACCGGCCCTGGACGGGGGTGCCTCCCGATGACGGTCACCGCCGAGGACCTGGTCGCCCGGACCAGGACCCTGCTCGCCGCGCACCCGCCCGCGACCATCCCCCGCACCGACTTCCTGCGCGCCCGCTTCGACGCCGGCCTCGCCTGGGTCCACTACCCCGAGGGCCTCGGCGGCCTCGGCGCCCCCCGCACCCTCCAGGCGGTCGTCGACGCCGAACTGGAGGCCGCCGCAGCCCCCGACAACGACCCCCGCCGGATCGGCATCGGCCTGGGCATGGCCGCCCCCACGATCCTCGCGTACGGCACCGAGGAGCAGAAGCGCCGCTTCCTGCGCCCCCTGTGGATCGGCGAGGAGGTCTGGTGCCAGCTCTTCAGCGAGCCCGGCGCCGGCTCCGACCTCGCCGCGCTCGGCACCCGCGCCGTCCTCGACGAGGCCACCGGCGAGTGGGTGGTCGACGGCCAGAAGGTGTGGACCTCCAGCGCCCACACCGCCCGCTGGGCCATCCTGATCGCCCGCACCGACCCGGCGCTGCCCAAGCACCGGGGCATCACCTACTTCCTCTGCGACATGCACGCCCCCGGCGTCGAGGTCCGGCCGCTGCGCCAGATCACCGGCGAGGCCGAGTTCAACGAGGTCTTCCTCACCGGCGTCCGCATCCCCGACGCCCACCGCCTCGGAGCCGTCGGCGAAGGCTGGGCCGTCGCCCGCACCACCCTGATGAACGAGCGCGTCTCCATCGGCGGCATGCGCATCCCCCGCGAGGGCGGCATGATCGCCCCCGTCGCCGCCGCCTGGCGCGAACGCCCTGGACTGCGCACCCACGCCCTCCACCAGCGTCTCCTCGAACTCTGGGTCGAGGCCGAGGTCGCCCGCCTCACCGGGGAACGGCTGCGCCAGCAGCTCGCCGCCGGACAGCCCGGCCCCGAGGGGTCCGGCATGAAGCTCACCTTCGCCCGCCTCAACCAGGAGATCAGCGGCCTGGAGGTCGAACTCCTCGGCGAGGAGGGGCTCCTGTACGAGGACTGGACCATGCGCCGTCCCGAACTGGTCGACTTCACCGGCCGCGACGCCGGCTACCGCTACCTGCGCGCCAAGGGCAACAGCATCGAGGGCGGCACCAGCGAAATCCTCCTCAACATCGTCGCCGAACGCGTGCTGGGCCTGCCCCCCGAGCCGCGCGACGACAAGGACCTCGCCTGGAAGGACCTGGCACGATGACGGATCTGCTCTATTCGGACACCGAGGAGGAACTCCGTTCCGCCGTACGGTCCCTCCTCGAGGACCGCTGCGACGGCGCGGCCGTGCTCGCCCGCGTCGAAACCGGCCGGCCGCACGACCCGGACGTGTGGCGCACCCTCGCCGTCGGGATCGGGGCCGCCGGACTCCTCGTACCGGAGAAGCTCGGCGGGCAGGGCGCGAGCCACCGGGAGGCCGCGGTGGTCCTGGAGGAGCTGGGCCGGGCCGCGGCGCCCGTGCCGTACCTGACGAGCGCGGTGCTGGCGACCGAGATCCTGCTCGGCTGCGACACCGCCGAGGCCGCCCCGCTGCTGCGGGAGCTGGCCTCGGGGCACCGGGTGTGCGTACCGGCCGTGCCGCTGACCCTCGCGCCGGGCGCGCCGCTGCCGGCCGCCGTCCGGGACTCCGGGGGCGGCGTCCTGACCGGGACGGTCTCCGCCGTCGCGGACGCCGTGGCCGCCGATGTCCTGCTGGTCCTCGCCGACACCGGGCTGTACGCGGTCCCGGCCGCCTCGGCCCGGCTGACCGAGCAGGTGGCGCTGGACCTCACCCGCCCGCTGGCCACGGTCACCCTGCGGGAGGCCACCGGCACCCTCCTCGCCGATCCCGCCACGGCGCGGGCGGCGGTCGCGGGAGCCCTTCTCTCGGGGGCCGGGCTGCTGGCCTCCGAACAGCTCGGGCTCGCCGAATGGTGCCTGACGCAGACGGTCGCGCACGTCCGCGGCCGCCACCAGTTCAACCGGCCGGTCGGCTCGTTCCAGGCCCTCAAGCACCGGCTCGCGCGGCTCTGGCTCGACGTGGCGTCCGCCCGTGCGGCGGCGCGGGCGGCGGCCGACGCGCTGGCCGTGGCGGCCCCCGACGCGCCGTTGACGGTGGCCGTCGCGCAGGCGTACTGCTCGGGGGTGGCCGTCCGGGCCGCCGAGGAGTGCGTCCAGCTCCACGGCGGGATCGGCATGACGTGGGAGCACCCGGCCCACCTGTACCTGAAGCGGGCCAAGGCCGACTCCCTGGCCCTCGGCACCACGGGCCACCACCGCGGCCTGGTGGCCGACTTCGCCGAACTCCCGGCCCTCTGACCCTCCGCCCCCCCCATAAGCCCCCGCCCGGGGACTCGCCGAGCCCCCGCCCGGGGAGCCGCCGAGCCCCCGGCAGGGGACCCGCAGGGGACCCGTAAGGGTGACCTCGCCCGCCGCGCCGCGTTAATCCCGTCGTCACCGGCCACCGAGCGAGGGAGACCGTATGTCCGCCGCACCTGCCGCCGCATTTCCGACCCGCCGCGGGTTCCTCCGTACGGCCTTCACCGCGGCCGTGCTCGCCGGTACGGCCGCGGCCCTGGCGCCCGTACTGCGCGCCCGGCGCCCGCGGCAGACCCTCACCCCGGCCCCCCTCGCCGAGGAGGAGACGTACCGCGGCCGGCACATCGCCGTGGACTCGGCGGGGGTACGGATCGACGGCCGCCCCCTGCACGTCATGCGGCGGGCCGACGGAAGCTACCTCAGCGGCGTCAACCACTTCCAGTCCTTCGGGACGCCACTGGAACTCGCCCGCGCGGCCGTCGACGAACTGGGCACGGCACAGCTCGCGCTGGCCTCCGCCGCCCACCACGGCTGACGGGAGGAGCCCCGCCTTGTACACCCGGCAGAACCAGAAGGACCTGACCAGGGCGCAGAAGAGGAGCTTCACGGCGGCCGTGCTGGAGCTCAAGCGCAACGGCACCTACGACTCCCTCGTGCGCACCCACGACAAGTACTTCGTGCCCGACCGGGACCGCGGGCTGCGCGTCGGGCACATGTCCCCGTCGTTCTTCCCGTGGCACCGCCGCTACCTGCTGGAGTTCGAGCGGGAACTGCGGGAGATCGACCCGAGCGTGTCCGTCCCGTACTGGGACTGGACGACCGACAACAGCCCCGCCTCCTCCCTGTGGGCCGAGGACTTCCTCGGCGGCACCGGCCGGGCCGACGACCGACGGGTGATGACGGGCCCCTTCGCCTACGACTCGGGCAACTGGACGGTGACCGTCGGCATCAGGGAGGCCGCCTACCTCACCCGCAACCTCGGCCGCCCGCAGAGCCCGATCGCCCTGCCCACCCGGTCCGAACTCCAGTGGGCCATCGACGATCCGGTCTACGACGTCTCGCCCTGGGACTCCACCGCCTCCGCCGGCGGCTTCCGCAACAAGCTGGAGGGCTGGGCGGCCCCCAAGACGGAGCGCTGGCGCAACCACAACAAGGTCCACCAGTGGATCGGCGGCCACATGACGGGCGGCGCGGCCCCCAACGACCCGGCGTTCTGGCTGCACCACGCCTTCGTGGACCTGGTCTGGGACCGCTGGCAGCAGAAGCACCCCGGCTCCGGCTACCTGCCCGCCGCCCCTCCCGAGCTTGGCGACCCCCAGCGCGGCCGGGTCATCTCGCTCGACGAGCCGATGCCCCCGTGGAACGTCACCCCTCGCGAGATGTTCGGCCACCAGGGCCTGTACCGCTACGAATGATGCCGGGCGGCGCGCCCCGAAGGGCGCGCCCGGAGCACGCGGGACGGCGCACGGCACGGCACACGGGAAGGGCCCCCGCCGAACGGCGGGGGCCCTTCCGTCACTCAGGCGATCAGTGGCCGTAGCCCTCGCCCTCGGTGTGGTGGCCGCCGTCGTGGCCCGACGCGTTGACGCAGGTGTTGCCGAACGCCGGGTTCAGCAGGGCGATGATGTTGACGGTGTTGCCGCAGACGTTGACCGGGACGTGGACCGGAACCTGGACCAGGTTGCCCGACAGCACACCGGGGGAGCCGACAGCCGCACCGTGCGCTCCGGCATCGGCGACGGCCAGACCCGCACCGGCCGCCACGGCGGTACCGGTGACAGCGGTGATGGCGAATGCCTTCGCGATACGCGACATCAAGATCTCCTCGTGAGATATATGGGGGGCGCCACAGAGTCTGCGGCATTTGACATGGCATACAACGCGGCGGCGGCCCAGGGGTCACGGCCGCTGGTCCTACCTGGTGACACCAAATTTGACGGAGGCGAAGGACGGCCGTACCTGGCTGACCGAACCCGGCTCCAGGACCGCGACCGCCCGGCCCGTGCAGCGCGGCCCTTGGTAGAGGGTCGCCGTCCCCCGGGTCCGGTTCGTGACCGCCCCGGCGGCCGCGCCCTCGGCCCTGACGCAGCCCTTCGGCGCCTCGAGGGCGTGGACCTGGTTGTCCTCGCCGAGGTACTGGAAGTCGGGCCCGCCGGCAGCCCGGGCCGGGCCGCCGGCCAGCGCGGCGGCCGCCAGCAGCAGGAGGGGCACGGCATGGTGGATACGCAGGGATCGCATGCCCGTCCAACACGAGCGGGCCCCGGCACGGTCACGCCTTGTCACCCGTTGGACTGTTGTGCGAGCGTGCGACCGGCAAGGCCCCGGATTCAGGAGGACGGATGAGCGCATCGGGCGGCGGCACCGGCGAGGGCGGCCGCGACCGCGCGGGCGAGGACCCGAGCGGCGACGGCGCCCGTCCCCGGGCCAGGACCGCGCACGGCGTGGTCGAGGGCCGGACCGCACGCCACGGGACGGCCGCCTTCCTGGGGATCCCGTACGCGGCCCCGCCCGTCGGCGCCCTCCGCTTCGCCGCGCCCGCACCCCCGGCCGCCTGGGACGGCGTGCGCGACGCCGGCGCCTACGGCCCCACCGCGCCCAAGGTGCCCTACCCCGACCCCTTCGCGACCCTGCTGCCCGACCCCGAGGTCCCCGGTGACGACTGCCTGAACGTCAACGTCTGGACCCCCGATCCCGCGCCCGGGGCCCGGCTGCCCGTCATGGTGTGGATCCACGGCGGGGCGCTCACCCGGGGCTCCTCGGCCGTCCCCGTCTACGACGGCTCCGCCTTCGCCCGCGACGGGATCGTGCTCGTCTCCTTCAACTACCGCCTCGGAGTGCTCGGTTACGGGCTCTTCCCCGATGCCCCGGCCAACCGCGGCCTGCTGGACCAGATCGCCGCCCTGGAATGGGTCCGGGACAACATCGAGGCCTTCGGCGGCGATCCCGCCCGCGTCACCGTCTTCGGCGAGTCCGCCGGGGCCATCAGCATCGGCGCCCTGCTCGCCGCGCCGAAGGCCGCCGGGCTCTTCGCCCGTGCGGTCCTGCAGAGCGGGGCCCCCGAGGTGCTGCCGCGCGACCGGGTGCGCGCCATGGTCCGGCGGATGGCCTCGCTGCTGAAGGTGCCCGCGACCGCCGGGGCCTTCGCCGCCGTCTCCCTGCCCGACCTGCTGGCCGCCCAGGCCGCCGTGCTGCGCAGGTCGAACCCGCTGATCGGCGGCCCCGCCTTCGGCCTGGTCGCCGATCCCGCCACCGTCCCCGCCGACCCGGTCGGCGCGGCCGCCGACGTACCCCTGCTGCTGGGGTGGACCACCGAGGAGTACCGCCTCTGGCTGGCCCCCACCGGCGGGATGCGGCTGCTCGACCGGCTGGGCCCGCTCACCGTGGCGCTGGCCCGGCGGCGCACCGGCAAGGACCTGGCCGCCGTACGGGAGTGGCGCGCCGCCCTGCCCGGGGCCGGCCCGGCCGACCTCGCCGGACAGCTGCTCACCGACCGGCTCCTGCGGGATCCGCTGCGGCGGCTCGCCGGGTCGGAGCGCGGGGCGCCGAGCTTCCTGTACGAGTTCGCCTGGCCCTCCGGCGTACCGGGGCTCGGCGCCTGCCACGCCCTGGAGCTGGGCTTCGTGTTCGACACGCTCGGCGTGCGGGAGGCCTCCTGGCTGGCCGGGCCGGACACCCCGCAGCAGCTGGCCGAGGAGATGCACGGGGCCTGGGTCCGCTTCGCGGTCACGGGGGATCCGGGCTGGGCGCCCTGGAACGGCAGCGGCCCGCCGAAGGTGTTCGGCGGGCCGGAGCGGAAGAAGGAGGAGGGTCGGGCGGGGGAGGCGCCGGAGCTTACTCGACGGGTCCTTCCATGACCTTGCTGATGAACTGGATCGGCCCCTCGCCCATGTTCGGGACGTAGGTCTTGGCGTTGTGCTGGCCGCCCTTGATGATCCTCAGGTCGGTGTGGATCGGGCCCTTGTTGCCGAAGGTGGCGATGAACTTCTGCACGTCGGGCAGGGTCCTCTTGTTGCTCTCGCTGTCGCCGACCTGGAAGGCGAGGTAGACGTCCGGGCCCTTCTTGTCGATGAGCTGCTTCGCCAGGATCTCCGGGTTGTTCTCGGCCTTCTCCTTGTCGTGGCCCTTCCACAGGGAGGAGTCGGGCACGATGTCCGGGCCCGAGGCGATGACGGCCTTGAACTTGTCCGGGTGCTTGAGGACGGCCTTGAGGCCCGCGAACCCGCCGGTGGAGGAGCCCATGAAGGCCCAGCCGTCACGGGACTTGACCGTGCGGAAGTTCGCCTTCATCAGGTCCGGGACGTCCTCGGTCAGCCACGTGCCCATCTTCGGCTGGTCGGGGATGTCGGAGCCGTCCCAGTAGATGCCCTTGTCGTCCGGCGCCGGGTTGAGGACCGGCATCGCCAGGATGAAGGGCTTGCTCTTCCCCTCCGTGTACCACTTGGCGATGCTGGTCTGGAGGCCCAGGTCGGTGCCCATCCAGTAGTTGTTCGGGAAGCCGGCGCCGCCCGGCAGGGCGATCATGACCGGGAAGCCGCTCTTGGCGAACTTCGGGTCGTTGTACTCCTTGGGCGCCCAGACCCACACCTTGCCCGTGAAGCCCGACTTCTTGCCGGCGAGCGTGGTGACGGCCACGTGCGTCCCGTCGGCCAGGGTCATCGAGTTCTTGAACTCCGCCTGCGGCCCGGTCGGCATCAGCATCTTGGAGTTCGCGGGCTGATGGGGGGCGTCGCCCTTCTTGTCGCCGCCGCCGGCGGGCGGCTGCCCGAAGGAGACCGCCGAGCCCTTGTCGGTGAAGGGGGGTATCTCGTAGTACGCCATCACTCCGGCCGCGATGCCGCCGAGCGCGAGGAGGGAGACACCGGCTATCACCCAGCGCTTGACGCGGGACTTGCGCCGGGGCGCGGGCTCCGGCTCCTCGTCGTACGGCGGCTCCTGGCCGTACGGAGCCTGCTGCTCGTACGGAGCCTGCTGCTGCCCGTACGGGGGCTGCGGTTGTCCGTAGGGCGGCTGGTACCCGCCCTGGGACCCGTACGGCTGCTGCTGCTGTCCGTACGACGGCCGGCCGTACTGGTCGCCGTAGGGCTGCTGCGGCTGCTGCCCTTCCGG
Source organism: Streptomyces sp. NPDC057010 (assembly GCF_042673805.1). Taxonomy (NCBI): domain Bacteria; kingdom Bacillati; phylum Actinomycetota; class Actinomycetes; order Kitasatosporales; family Streptomycetaceae; genus Streptomyces; species Streptomyces sp. NPDC057010. The sequence goes on from NZ_JBHUSC010000001.1 coordinate 161,152, forward strand.
CCGGTACGGCTGGTACTGCTGCCCGTCGGGTGCGTACGACATGTGCGGTGGCTCTCCGGCTGGTGCTGCCCCGGGGGGCGGGTGGTCTGCGGCGTGATCCTTCTTCCGTTCGAAGGATGAACGCAAGCATGCCAGGGTTCCTCATTTTTCCTTCTCTTGGGGTGATCTGGGGAAGGTCGTTGCCCGACGCCTCGAAGGCCCGTGGAGTTCCCGTTCCGTTCGCCGACTGTCCCTGGCCCATGCACATGTCCCTGGGTATCGTGCGTCCGCGCCGCCACCAGAACCCCCACTCCGCCCGGAGGTACCACGTGTTTGGCATGCGCCTGCCAAAGCTCCGCCGTAAGACCGCCCTCGCCACCGCCTTCGCCGTCACCGCCGCCGGCACCGCCCTCTGGGCCGGCATCGGTGCCGCACAGCCCGCCCGGGCGGCGGGCCTGCCCGCCCCCGACCACGTCGTCGTCGTGGTCTTCGAGAACCACGCCTACAGCCAGGTCATCGGCAGCTCCAGCGCCCCGTACATCAACTCCCTCAAGAGCGGGGGAGCCAACCTCACCCAGTCGTACGGGATCACCCACCCGAGCCAGCCCAACTACCTCCAGCTCTTCTCGGGCTCCAACCAGGGCGTCACCGGCGACAGCTGCTACACGCCGGGCTTCAGCTCCGCGCCCAACCTGGCCTCCGAGCTGATCGCCGCCGGCAAGAGCTGGGGCAGCTACAACGAGGGCCTGCCCAGCCAGGGCTCCACCACCTGCTCCAGCGGCAACTACGCCCGCAAACACAACCCCTGGTTCGCCTTCTCCAACGTGCCCACCGGCACCGCGAAGACCATGACGCAGTTCCCGACGGACTTCACCACCCTGCCCAAGGTCTCCTTCGTCGTCCCGGACCTGTGCAACGACATGCACGACTGCTCCGTCGGCACCGGCGACACCTGGCTCAAGAACAAGATCAAGCCCTACGCGGACTGGGCCAAGACCCACAACAGCCTCCTCGTCGTCACCTTCGACGAGGACAACCGGCTCGCCGGCAACAAGATCCCCACGGTGTTCTACGGCCAGCCCGTGACCCCGGGATCCACCTCGGGCACCACCTACAACCACTACGACGTGCTGCGCACCCTGGAGGGCCTGGCCGGCCTGACCACCCACGCCGGGAACGCGGCCACCGCCAAGGACATCACGGGGATCTGGGCTTCCTGATCATGTACGTTGCGGACAGTCGCGGCACCCCCGCGCCCGCCGTGACCCCCGAGACGCCGGCCGTCGCCCCGGGCACCAGCCCGGGGCGGCGTGCCGCGCTCGCGCCCACGGTGCTCGCCCTCGGCACGGTCAGCCTCGTCACCGACGTCTCCTCCGAGATGGTCACGGCCGTGCTCCCGCTCTACCTCGTCGCCGGACTCGGGCTCTCCCCGCTCGGTTTCGGCCTGCTCGACGGCCTCTACAACGGCGTCGGCGCCCTCGTCCGGCTCACCGGCGGCCACCTCGGCGACCGCTTCGGCCGCCACAAGGCCCTCGCCGGACTGGGCTACGCCCTCTCCGCCCTGTGCAAGCCGCTGCTCCTGCTCGCCCACACCCTCCCCGCCATCGGCGCCGTCCTCGCACTGGACCGCACCGGCAAGGGACTGCGCACCGCCCCGCGCGACGCGCTGATCTCCCTCGCCGTCGCCCCCGAGGAACGCGGGCGGGCCTTCGGCGTCCACCGGGCGATGGACACCGCGGGCGCCCTGATCGGGCCGGTCCTCGCCTTCCTCATCCTGCGCGGCGCCGCCGACGGCTACGACGCGGTCTTCACCGTCAGCGCCTGCGTGGCCGCGCTCGGGGTACTGGTGCTCGTGCTCTTCGTGCCCGGCGGCCGCACCCGGCCCGCGCCGGCGGCCGAGCCCGTCTCCCTGCGGGCCGCCCTCGGCCTGCTGCGCCGCCCCGACCTGCGCCGGATCGGCCTCTGCGCGCTGCTGCTGGGACTGTGCACCGTCAGCGACGGCTTCGTCTTCCTGCTGCTCCAGCGCGCCACCGGGATCGCCGACCGCTGGTTCGCCCTGCTGCCGCTCGGCACCGCCGCCGCCTTCTTCCTCCTCGCGCTGCCGCTCGGCCGGCTCGCCGACCGGATCGGCCGCAGCCGCGTCTTCCTCGGCGGGCACCTCGCGCTGCTGGCCGCGTACGGGCTGCTCCTCGTCGGCGGGCACCATCCCGCCCTGCCCTACGCGGTGCTCCTGCTGCACGGCGGCTTCTACGCCGCCACCGACGGGGTACTGATGGCCGCGGCCGCCGGAGCCGTGCCCGAGGAGCACCGCGGCGGCGGACTCGCCCTCGTCCAGACCGGCCAGGCCCTCGCCCGCTTCGCCGCCTCCCTCGGCTTCGGCGCCGCCTGGACCGTGTGGGGCGCGCGCCCCGCGCTCGCCGTCGCCGCCGTCCTGCTCGCCGTGGCGGCCGCGGTGTGCGTACGGCTGATCCCCGCCGCGGACTGATCCCCGTCCCGGCACGACCGAAAGGCCCCCCATGACCCTCCAGCGCCGGATCCTGATCCTCGCCACCGCCGTCGTCCTGCTCGCCGCCGTGGGGGTGCTCGCCGTCGTGCGGGCCTCCTCCCGGGCCGACGAGAAGAACCAGACCCAGGCCGGAGGCCCGCAGATCACCCGGGGCGCGGTCTCGCTGACCCCCGGCGAGGGCGGCCGCCGGATCGTGTTCCGCAACATGGCCTGGGGCCCGCACCGCGACGAGCTCGCCACCGTCCCCGCCGCGGAGCCCGAGGGGGCCCGCACCGCCTCCGGCGTGAGCTGCCTGCGCTTCCACTCGGCGGCGGGCACCGGGATCTGCCTCCAGGCCGACAAGGGCGGGGTCCAGGACGGCTACCGGGCCGTCGTCCTCGACGCGGGCCTCAAGGAGCTCTCCGCCCACCCGCTGGCCGGCATCCCCACCCGCGCCCGGGTCTCGCCCGGCGGGCACCTCGCGGCCTGGACGGTCTTCGTCGGCGGGGACTCGTACGCCGGGACGAACTTCTCCACGCGGACCTCGGTGCTCGACCTGCGCACCGGCAGGCTCGACGCCTCCCTGGAGGACTTCACGATCCTCAAGGACGGCAAGCCGTACCGCAGCGCCGACGTGAACTTCTGGGGGGTCACCTTCGCCGCCGACGAGCGGACCTTCTACGCGACGCTGGCCACCGGCGGCCAGACCCACCTGGTCCGCGGCGACCTCGCCGAGCGGACCGTGACCACGCTCCGCGAGAACCTGGAGTGCCCGTCGCTGTCGCCCGACGGAACCCGGCTGGTGTTCAAGAAGCGCGTGCCGGGCCTTTCGGCCGACGCCCCGTGGCGGCTGTACGCGCTGGACCTGGCCTCGATGAAGGAGACCCCGCTCGCCGAGGAGCGCAGCGTGGACGACCAGGTGGTGTGGACGGACGACCGGACCGTCGTCTACTCCCTGCCGGGGGACTTCGGCGCGGACCTCTACTCCGTACCGGCGGACGGCAGCGGCGCCCCCGCACGGCTCATGGCGTCGGCCCTCGCCCCGGCCTTCCTCGGCTGACGCCGGGAGGGCCGGGGGAGGGCCGCCGCAGGACCGTTACGCCGGATGCGCGCTCCGCCCCGCCGGCTAGGCGGGGATCAGGGTCTTGCGGCGCCGCTTGCGCTGCGCGCCGGCCGACAGCCGCAGCTCGATGATCGACCGCACGGCCGGCCACTCCTCGTCGAGGATCGAGTAGAAGGCCGTACTGCGGACCGCGCCGTCGAGCCCCCGCGAATGGGCCCGGCGGACCCCCTCGCAGGTGAAGCCGAGGCGCTCCATCGCGGCCCGCGAGCGGCCGTTGCGGGCGTCCGCGCGCAGGGAGATCCGCCGGACGCCCCAGGTCTCGAAGGCATGGCGGAGCATGAGCAGCTTCGCCTCGGTGTTGATGCCGGTCCCCTGGGCGCCCGGGGACAGCCAGGTATTGCCGATCTCGGCGGCATCGGGGATCGCCGTCGCCGGATCACCGAACGGGACGCCCGGCACGGCGGGCCACACCAGCGGCCCCTGCCAGTAGTCCAGATCGAGGAACCGGGTCGAACCGACGACCCGGCCGTCGGTGGCTCTGACCACCGCGAACGGGAGCGATCGACCCGCCGCCTGATCGGCGAGGGCGCGGTCGATGTACTCGTGGGACGCCTGCACCCCATGGGGTACGGGGGTGAAGGCGTAAGTCGTACGATCCTCGGCCCCGGCCAGGGCCAAGGCCTCGGTGTGGTGGGGGGCGAGGGGCTCGAGCCGCACGGAGCGGCCGGCGAGGAGTACGGGTACGGGCACGGAGCCTTCGGTCCTTCTGGGCGGTGGGGTGGTTGCACAGTCTGCGTCTCTGACGTCGCCCCCCGTGCAAAACACGGGTGAAAGGCAACGGGCTGTCAGGTGAACGCGAGTGGCTCAATGTAGCCCCTTAAAGTCCTCTCATGAACCCCCAATTTGGCAATGGCGTGAACCTCTTTTTCGACGACCTTGGTCCCCGCGGCGGGGCGGCCGTAATCCTGATCCACGGACATCCGTTCAACCGCACGATGTGGGCCCCCCAGACGGCCGCCCTGACGGCCGCCGGGTACCGGGTGATCACCCCTGACCTGCGGGGATACGGGGAGAGCCCGGTGGTGCCCGGCAAGGCGCTGCTGGCCGATCTCGCCGACGACATCGCCGCCCTCCTCGCCCGCCTGGACCTCGAACACGTGGTCGTCGGCGGTGTGTCCATGGGCGGGCAGATCGCGATGGAGATGCGGCTGCGCCACCCGGGTGTGGTACGGGCCCTCGTCCTCTCCGACACCTCGCCGGTGCCGGAGACCGAGGAGGGGCGGAAGTTCCGCCGGGAACTCGCGGAACGGCTGCTGGCCGAGGGCATGCGGCCCTATGCCGAAGAGGTCATCGACAAGATGCTGGCGCCCTACAACGTCGTCGGCATGCCGGAGGCGGCCGCGCGGGTGAGCGCGATGATGTGCGCGACCGACCCGGAGGGGGCGGCCGCGGCGCTGCGCGGCCGGGCCGAGCGCCCCGACTACCGGCCCGTGCTCGCCGGGGCGACGGAGCCCTGCCTGGTGGTGGTAGGCGCGGACGACGTCTACACCCCCGTCGCGGACGCCGAGGCCCTGCACGCGCTGATGCCGCACTCCGTGCTGGCCGTGATCGACCGGGCCGGCCACCTGCCGGGCGTGGAGCAGCCCGAGGCCTTCAACCGGGTCCTGCTGGAGTTCCTCGCCGCCCTGTGAACCCGGCCGAATGGCCCAGGGGATGAAGGGGGAAATGGACTGCGGGGGCGGGCCATCGGGCTGGTCCAATGGGGCGGTGACGATACGGATCCTGCCCCCGCCCGGAGCACCGCGCCGACTGGCCGCCGCTCAGCTGAGCAATTCCGTCGGAGACGGCGCCTACTACGTGTGTTCGGCCCTCTACTTCAGCCGCGTGGCCGGTCTGTCGCCCGCGCAGATCGGCCTCGGGCTGACGATCGCCTGGGCCGTCGGCTCCGTCGCCGGGGTACCGCTGGGCGCGCTCGCCGACCGGCGGGGGCCGCGCGGCACCTCGGCCGCGCTGGCCGTGGCCACCGCCGCCTCCGTCCTCTCCTTCCTCTTCACCCGGTCCTTCTGGGGCTTCCTGCTCGCCGTCCTCGTCTACGCCACCGCCCAGTGCGGGCTGGCCGCCGCCCGGCAGGCGCTGCTGGCGGCGCTGGTCCCGCCGGAGCGGCGGACCGGCGTACTGGCCCACCTGCAGTCCATGCTCAACGGGGGGCTGGCGCTGGGCGCGGGCCTCGGCGGGCTCGCCCTGGCCGCCGACACCGAGCGGGCCTACCTCGCGGTGTTCGTGCTGGACGCGCTGAGCTTCCTGGTCTGCGCGGCCGTGCTGCTGCGGCTGCCGGCGGCGGCGCCCACCGCCGGGCGGGCGGCCGGCGAACCGCGACTGGCCGTGCTACGGGACCGGCCGTACGCGCTGGTCACCCAGCTGAACGCGGTGCTGCTCCTGCGGATGCCGCTGCTCAGCCTGGCGATCCCGCTCTGGATCGTGGAACGCACCCGGGCCCCCGGCTGGCTGGTGTCGGCGCTGTTCGTGCTGAACACCGTCGCCGTGATGCTGTTCCAGGTGCGCGCGGCCCGTCCCGTCAGGGACCTGGACAGCGCGCGCCGGGCCGTGCGGGTGTCGGGGCTGGTGATGGCCGCGTCCTGCGCCGTCTTCGCGCTCTCCGCGCTGCCCGGTGCGGGCTGGGCGGCCGCCGCGCTGCTGGTGGCGGGTGCCGTGCTCCAGGTGGACGCCGAGATGCGGCAGTCCGCCGGGTCCTGGCAGATCGGCTTCTCGCTGGCCCCCGCCGAGCGCATCGGCCAGTACCAGGGGTTCTTCGGCACCGGGGTCCCGGTGGCCAGGACCGCCGGACCGCTGGTGCTGACCTCGCTGCTCCTGGTGTGGGGGATCCCCGGCTGGCTGCTGCTGGGCGCGGTCCTGCTGGCCGCTTCGTACGGCATGGGGCCCGCGGTGCGCCGGGCGGAGTCGGCGCGCACGGGCGCAGGGCCCGTACGGGCCGGCGTTCGGGCGGCGTGACGCGGGCGCCTGAGATCATCTCGGCATGGACTGGTCGACGACGAGGGACACGGGGCCCGGCGTGGAGGACGTACTGAGGCAACTGGCCTCCGTGGGGCCCTTCTTCACCGTGCCCTGCGGGAAGGAGCCGCCGGGTCCCGGGTTCCTGCCGCTCAGCGCGCTGTACGGGGACCGGCTCGGGCCGTACGTCGCCGAGGTGGGGCGGCGCATCGGCAGCGGGCCCGGCCGGGTGGCCGCCTCCACCGCGCAGCTCGGGATCGCCTCCCGGCTCTGGTCGATCGGGCTGGGCTGCGCCGCCCTCGCCGGACGGGTGCCGGACCTGGCCCCCGACCGGGTGTGGTGGCGGCTGCCGGGCGCGGGATCGCTGGAACTGTGGCTCCCCGAACCGGTGGACCTGCCGGCCGGCGACCTCGGGGGGACCGTCCTCGGGAACCTGGCCGTGCTCGACGCGGGCCTGCGGGAGCGGTTCGGCGTCTCGCCCAAGGTCCTGCGGGGCAATGCGGCCTCGGGCCTGGTCGGCGCCCTGCGGGTGCTGATCGACCGGGTCCCCGGCGGCAGGGCCGTGGAGCTCGCGGCCGCCCTGCTGGCCGACGGCGGGGCGCTGGCCGGCACCGGCACCTTCATCCACGAGGAGGGGCTCGGGGTGGCCTTCGTACGGCGCAGCTGCTGCCTCTACTACCGGGTGCCGGGCGGCGGGTTGTGCGGGGACTGCGTGCTGCGCACCAGGTGAACGCGTACGGGGCCACCGGGGAGCAGGTGCTCGCCGGCGGCCCCGCAGCAGCGTGGTGCTAGAAGGTGAGGTTCCAGGAGTCGATCTTGCCGGTGTCGCCGCCGGCGTTGTCGTTGACCCGGAGCTTCCAGGTGCCGTTGGCGACCTCGGAGGAGGCGTTCACGGTGTAGGTGGTGTTGATGTTGTCCGTGCTGCCTCCGGCCCGGTTGTGCACGGTGTACACCGTGCCGTCGGGGGCGACGAGGTCCACCTTCAGGTCACCGATGTAGGTGTGCACGATGTTCACGCCGACCTTGAGGGTGGCGGGGGCGTTGCCGGTCACACCGCTGACGGTGATCGGGCTCTCCACGGTGGTGTTGTCGCCGATGGCGAAGTCACCGGTGTTCTCGAAGTACTTGCCGGGGGGCGGGGTGGAGCCGACGGCCTTGAGGGCGTCGACCTGGCCCTCGCCGAAGAACGCGTTGTTCGCCGTGGTGCCGGTGCAGCGGCTGTCCGACGGGCAGGCGATGTCGTTGGCCTGGGTGGCCAGCTTGTCGCGGATCTGCGCCGGGGTGATGCCCGGGTTGGCGCTGGCGATCAGCGCCGCCACGCCCACGACGTGCGGGGTGGCCATCGAGGTCCCGCTCTTGGTGCTGTAACCGCCGCCCGGCGCGGTGGAGTAGACGTTGCTGCCCGGGGCCGCGACGTCGATGACGTTCTGGCCGAAGTTGGAGAACGAGGCCTTGGTGACGCCGGTGCCGTTCGCCGCGACCGTGACCACGCCCGGGAGCTCGGTCGGGATGTCCATGCACGCGTTGGTGATGGTGCGGGTGACCGGGGTCGAGTCGTTCGGGCTCGCCGAGTCGGTCGTCTTGTGGGCGAGGTCGTAGTTCTCGTTGCCCGCCGCGGCGATCTGGAGCGAGCCCTTGCCCTCCGCGTATTCCTGGGCGCGCTTGACGCCCTCGATGATCGCGGCCTGGTCGGCGTTGTCCGGGCAGTTGAACTGCCACGGGTCCGTGTAGTAGCTGTTGTTGGTGACCTTGAAGCCGTGGTCACCGGCCCAGACGAACCCGCAGACGGTGTTCTCGGCGTAGAACAGCGTCGAGTTCGGCTCGGCGATGCGCACCGAGGCGATCTTCACGCCGGGGGCCACGCCGATGACGCCCTTGCCGTTCTTGGCGGCCGCGACCGTGCCGGCCACGTGCGTGCCGTGGGTGTCCACGTCCCGCCAGGCGCCGGTACGGGTGTCCGGCTTGCCGTAGGCGCAGGAGACGGAGTCCGCCGCGTTGAAGTTCGGTGCCAGGTCCTGGTGCTGGTCGTCCACACCGGTGTCCAGGATGCCGACCTTGACGGAGGCGGAGCCGGTGGTGACGGCCCAGGCCTGGTCCGCCTTGATCTGGCTCATATCGGCGCGGACCGGCTCGCCGGCCGGGGTCGTCGCCTGGGCCGGATTGGCGGGCAGCGCCGGGTTGTAGGCGTCCGCCGGGACGTCCGAGGTGCGGGTGGCGCCGACCTGCTGGACCCCGCTCACCCCGCGCATCGTCGCGGCGAAGCCGGCCGAGGAGGAGTGGGCGACGATCACGCCGATCGCGTCGAAGTTCGAGAAGACGGTGCCCCCGTTGGCGGTGACGGCGTTGCGCACCGCCGTGGTGTCGCCAGGGGCGGTGATCACGAGGTAGGAGCGGGTGCCGGCAACCCAGGTCGCACTCTGGGAAGTCGGGGCCGCGGCCTTGGGCGCCGCCGCGGCGGGCGCGGAGGCGGTGGGACCGGCAGGCGGGACCGGGGCGGTGCCGGCGAGCGCGGCGGGGGCCCCGAAGGCCAGTGCGGCGCCGAGTGTGGCGGCCAGCACGAGGGTACGTCGAGGTCGGCTGGATATGTGGGGTATCAATGCGTCCTCCGATGGCCCGGTGGTGCGGGTGGCACCTGCCGGGCCGTACGAAACGAGTGGTGGACGCAAGATGTCAGAAGCGTGCCCCGATACGGAAGTACCTTTTACAGCAGGCACCTTCTCCGGCTCGTGGCCGAAAACCGACCCTCTCGGGAGGATCGGGAGGAGTCGGAACCGGCCGGGCTGGGCACCGTGGGGGCGAACCCTGCCCGGCCGGTCCGTACGGGCGTCCCGGTTACACCAGTACGCCGTCCTTGTCGCCGGCCGACTGGACCGGTACGGCGGCGTCCCGCGGCGCGCCGTGCCCGTCGTCGACCAGCGTGGTCTCGTCGAACGGAAGCCGCCCGGCCAGTACTTCGGCGGCCCGCTCCTGGTCGAACTCCTTCGTCCACGTCCCGATGAGCACCGTGGCGACGGCGTTCCCCGCGAAGTTGGTCAGGGCCCGCGCCTCGCTCATGAACCGGTCGATGCCGACGATCAGGCCGACCCCGTCGACCAGTTCCGGCCGGTGGGACTGGAGTCCGCCGGCGAGCGTGGCGAGCCCGGCACCGGTCACCCCGGCGGCGCCCTTCGACGCGATGATCATGAACAGCAGCAGCGAGATCTGCTCGCCCAGGGCCAGCGGCTTGCCCATCGCCTCGGCGACGAACAGCGAGGACATCGTCAGGTAGATCGCGGTCCCGTCCAGGTTGAAGGAGTACCCGGTCGGCACCGTGATCCCGGTGACCGGGCGCGACACCCCCAGGTGCTCCATCTTGGCGATCAGCCGCGGCAGCGCGGACTCCGAGGAGGAGGTGGACAGGATCAGCAGGAACTCCCGGCCCAGGTAGCGCAGCAGGGCGAAGACGCTGACACCCGTACACACCCGCAGGAGCGTGCCGAGGACCACGAAGACGAAGAGCAGGCAGGTCGTGTAGAAGCCGATCATGATGACGGCGAGGGACTTCAGCGCGTCGATGCCGGTCGCCCCGACCACCGCCGCGATCGCCCCGAAGGCGCCGACCGGCGCCGCCCACATGATCATCGCCAGGATCCGGAAGACCAGCTTCTGCAGGTGGCCGATCCCGCGCAGCACCGGCTCGCCGGTCGCGCCCATGGCCTGGAGGGCGAACCCGCACAGCAGCGCCACCAGCAGGGTCTGCAGCACCTCGCCGCCGGTGAAGGCGGACACGAGGGTGGTCGGGATGATCCCCAGCAGGAACTCCGGCGTGCTCTTGGCCACGCCCGCCTTGGCCTGCGCCTCACCCGCGTGCCGCGCGGCCTCGGTCAGGTGCAGTCCGCTGCCCGGATCCAGCAGGTTCCCGACCAGCAGGCCGATGGCGAGGGCCACCGTGGACATCACCATGAAGTAACCGAGGGCGAGTCCGCCCACCGCCCCCACCTTGGCGGCCTTGCGGACCGAACCGATGCCCAGCACGATCGTGCAGAAGATCACCGGCGAGATCATCATCTTGATGAGGTTGACGAAGCCGGTGCCCAGCGGCTTGAGCTCCACGGCCGCGCCGGGTGCGGCGAAGCCGACGGCGATGCCGAGGAGCACCGCGGCGATCACCGCGATGTAGAGATAGTGCGTTCTGTCGCGCGTGGCGGCCACGATGCCTCCTGGTGGTGAAAACGTTCCGGGAGGACCATCGCGCGGCGTTGTGACCCCGGTCACCCTTGCGTTCATTGAGTTCACGGCCCGGTGCACACTGAGCGCCATGTTCCGTTTGCCCCGGCCGCCACGCAGCCTCGCCGGCCAGCTGTTCGCCATGCAGGTGCTGCTGGTCGCCGTGGTCGTCGCCGGATGCGCCGTCTTCGCGTACGCCACCGCACGCGGCCAGGCCGAGGAGGCCGCCCGGCGCCAGGCCGGGGCGGTGGCCCGCGCCGTCGCCGACTCCCCGTCGGTCCGGGAGGCCGTACGGGAGGGCGCGCTCGGGAGCGACCCCACGGTCCGGCTCCAGCCGTACGCGGAGCGGGTGCGGGTCGACTCCGGGGTGGACTTCGTGACGATCATGGACCCGGCCGGGCGGCGCTGGACCCACCCGGACCCGCGCCGGATCGGCGAGCCCTTCATGGGCAACACGGCCCCCGCCCTGCGCGGCGAGACCTTCAGCGAGACCTACACCGGCACCCTCGGCCCGTCGATCCGCGTCGTCACCCCTCTGACGGACGGCGGCCGGGTCGTCGGCATGGTCAGCGCCGGCATCACCGTCCGCGCGATCAGCGCCCGGCTCGCCGAACAGCTCACCGCCCTCGCGTGGGTCGCGGCCGGGGCGCTGGCCCTCGGCGGCGCGGGCACGTACATCGTCAACGCCCGGCTGCGCCGCCACACGCACGGCATGAACGCGGCCGAGCTCAGCCGCATGTACGACTACCACCAGGCGGCCCTGCACGGGGTGCGCGAGGGGCTGCTGCTGCTCGACGGGCAGCGCAGGATCACGCTGATCAACGACGCCGGGCGCGAACTGCTGGGCCTGGACGACGGGATGACGGGCAGGGGCGTCGCCGACCTCGGGCTGCCCGCGCCGCTCACCGGGGCCCTGCTCGCCGACCGGCCCCGCGTCGACGAGGTGCACCTGACCGCGGACCGGGTGCTCGTCGTCAACAGCTCGCCCGTCGCGGGCGGCGGCCGCCGGGGCACCGTGGTCACCCTGCGCGACCACACCGAACTCCAGGCGCTCACGGGGGAGCTGGACCACGAGCGGGGCTTCACCCAGGCGCTGCGCTCGCAGGCGCACGAGGCGGCGAACCGGCTGCACACGGTGGTCTCGCTGATCGAACTCGGCCGCGCGGACGAGGCCGTGGAGTTCGCCACCGCCGAACTGGAGCTGGCGCAGGCCCTCACCGACGAGGTGGTCACCGCCGTCGGGGAACCGGTGCTGGTGGCCCTGCTGCTCGGCAAGGCCGCCCAGGCGCACGAGCGGGGCGTGGAACTGGTCGTCACCCCCGACAGCACGGCCATCGACAGCGGGCCCGGGATCCCGTCGGCCCGGGACCTGGTCACCGTGCTCGGCAATCTCGTGGACAACGCCATGGACGCGCTCACCGGGGTCCCGGGCGGGCGCATCGCGGTCACCGTGCGCCATGATGCCGAGGGGCTGCTGCTCCGGGTCGCGGACAGCGGCCCGGGCCTGCCCGAAGGAGTGGACGTCTTCCGGCGCGGCTGGTCCGGCAAGGGTGAGGGGCGGGGCCTGGGCCTGGCGCTGGTGCGCCAGGTGGCGCTGCGGCACGGAGGCCGCGCGGAGGCGGCCAGCGCGCCGGGCGGGGGAGCCGAGTTCACCGTACGACTGCCGGCGGCGTCCCCGCGGGCCGGGACCGGCCTCGGGGCGCAGCTGCCCACCGCCGGAGGCCAGGGGTGAGCGCCGGCGAGGTGCGGGTGCTGGTCGTCGAGGACGACCCGGTCGCCGCCGACGCCCACGCGCTGTACGTCGGCCGGGTGCCGGGGTTCACCGCCGTCGGGGCCGTGCACTCCCTGGCCGAGGCCACCCGGGTCCTGGAACGGACCCGCGTCGACCTGCTGCTGCTCGACCTGACCCTGCCCGACGGGCACGGGCTGCGCTTCGCGCGCGGACTGCGGGCCGCCGGGCACCCCGTCGACGTGATCGTGGTGACCTCCGCGCGGGACCTCGCGGTGGTCCGCGAGAGCGTCTCGCTCGGCGTGGTCCAGTACGTGCTGAAGCCGTTCGCGTTCCCGACCCTGCGCGAACGGCTCCTGCGCTACGCCGAGTTCCGCGCGACGGCGGGCGAGGCGGCCGGCCAGGACGACGTCGACCGGGCCATGGCGGCCCTGCGCGCACCCCGTCCGGCCGCCCTCCCCAAGGGGCTGAGCGCGCCCACCCTGGACCGGGTCGCCGCCCTGCTGCGGGCGGCGCCCGAGGGGCTGACCGCGGCGGGGGCGGCCGAGGCGGCCGGGATCTCGCGGATCACCGCCCGCCGCTACCTGGAGCACCTGGTGGACACCGGCCGCGCGGACCGCACCCCCCGGTACGGCCAGGTCGGCCGCCCCGAACTGCACTACCGCTGGCTGGCGGCGGCGACCGGCTCGGCGTCGAAGGTGTAGAACTTGCGGTGGTCCAGCATGTCCGCCGGGGTCACGTCGTTCCACGGCCGCATGGTGTCGCCGAGGTCCACCACGTTCGCGGTGCCCGCCGCCGGCAGGTACGGGGACTGCGGGTGGCGTGCCTGCCACTCGGCCCACAGCTTGTCCACGAAGGCGTGGTGCATCCAGAACACCGGGTCGTTGGGGGAGACCCCGGTGGCCATCTGCCCGCCGACCCACACGTGCACCCGGTTGTGCAGGTTGGCGCCGCGCCAGCCCTCCAGGTTGTTGCGGAAGCCGTTCGAGGAGCTGTTCCACGGGGCCATGTCGTACACCGGCATGGCGAGGACGGCGTCCACCTCGGCCTTGGTCGGCAGCTCGGCCACGCCCGTGCCGAGCGCACGGCGCAGGTAGGTGCGCCCGTCCACCCGGACGTTTATGTTCCACTTGCCCGTCGCGTACGAGAACGGCCCGTCGAGCACCTGCCCGTCGCGGGCCCGTCCGGTTCCGCCGAGGAAGTCGGCGGCCCAGAGCGAGGAGCGGGCGGTGCGGTCGGCCGTCCAGTCCCAGTACGGCAGCGAGACCGAGGGATCCACTTTCTGCAGCGCCGCCTCGAACTCCAGCAGGAAGCGCCGGTGCCAGGGCAGGAAGGAGGGGGAGCGGTGGCCGACCCGCTCGCCGGAGTCGGTGTCGCTCATGATGAACCCGTTGTGGGTGGTCACGAAGCGGTCGTAGCTGCCGTTGCGCTTGAGTTCGAGCAGCGCGTTGACGAAGGCGCGCTTCTCCTCGGCGGACAGCGCGGCCTGGTTCTTGCGGACGGTCATGCCATGCCCCCCATGGGCGCGAACGGAGCGAGGACGGCACCCTGCAGCTCGCGCACGGCGGCGCGGGCCAGGGAGAGCGGATCGGCGAAGGTCTCGTAGTGGTTGACCACGCTGATCCAGCTGCCGTCGGCGTTGCGCATCACGTGCAGCTCGCGGCCGTCTATTCGTACGGTGGGCAGGGCGGCGCCGCCGTGGTGGCCGCCGTGGTGGCCGCCCCCTCCGCCCTGGGTGATCTGGATGCGTCGGCCCTGGTAGACCTCGTCGACCTGACCCGTCGCCGGAGGTGTGGCGACGGTGGGAGAGGCGCTCGCGCTGGTGGCGGCGGCGGTGAGACCAAGGACGGTGAGTGCACCGGCGGTAGTACCCAAAGCCTGCCGGCGGGTGATCTTGTTCATGGCCCGAATAGCTATCAGGACAGGGGAGTTGGGTGGCCTGTATCCAGACATGAGCGGATAAGTTGCCGATAGAACCAATTGGATGATCTTCCCGTCCGGACCGGCTCCAGTGGCCCGAACGGGAAGATCTACGCGAGTAACACTACTCGACAGTAATTTCTCCGGCGGTACGGGGTCGTTATGGGCGAGGTCACACCGTGGGGACGGCCGGAAGTTCGCGGCCGGATTCATCCCGCTTGTCACCTATAGTCCCGATATGGCTCTTCATGAGACGAAGGACGCACCCTCCCGGGACGCCGCGACGGACGTGTTCGCGTCCGCGCTGAGCGGCCAGATCCTCCCCAAGTACCGGATGCCGGAAGACCACTCGCCCACCGAGGTCGTCTACGAACTCATCCGCAACGAACTCCTGTTGGACGGGAACGCCGCGCAGAACCTCGCCACCTTCTGCACCACCTGGTCCGACGACGGCGTGCACCGCCTGATGAACGCCTGCCTCGACAAGAACATGATCGACAAGGACGAGTACCCGCAGACCGCCGAGATCGAGGCCCGCTGCGTCAACATCCTGGCCGACCTGTGGAACGCCCCCGCCGGCGCCGCCGCCACCGGCTGCTCCACCACCGGCTCCAGCGAGGCCGCGATGCTCGGCGGACTCGCCCTCAAATGGCGCTGGCGCGCCCGCCGCAAGGACGCCGGCCTGCCCGCCGACCGCCCCAACCTGGTGTGCGGCCCCGTCCAGGTCTGCTGGGAGAAGTTCGCCCGCTACTTCGACGTCGAGCTGCGCCAGGTCCCCCTGGAACCCGGCGCCACCGGCCTGCTGCCCCATCAGCTCGACGCGTACGTCGACGAGAACACCATCGGCGTCGTCGCCATCCTCGGCGTCACCTACACCTGCGACTACGAGCCCGTCGCCGACATCGCCGCCGCACTCGACCGGATCGAGGCCGAGCGGGGCTGGGACGTCCCGATCCACGTGGACGCCGCCAGCGGCGGCTTCGTCGCCCCCTTCCTCCACCCCGGCGTGGTCTGGGACTTCCGGCTGGCGCGCGTGGCCTCCGTCAACACCTCCGGCCACAAGTACGGACTCGCGCCCCTGGGCGTGGGCTGGATCGTCTGGCGCACCGCCGACCTGCTGCCCGCGGACCTCGTCTTCGACGTGGACTACCTCGGCGGCGACATGCCGACCTTCGCCCTCAACTTCTCCCGCCCCGGCGGCGAGGTCGTCGCCCAGTACTACCTGTTCCTGCGGCTGGGCCGGGCAGGCTACCGCCGCGTCCAGCAGGCCTGCGCCGACACCGCCCAGTACCTGGCCGGCGAGATCGCCGAGATGGGCCCCTTCACCCTCCTCTACGACGGCCGCGGCGCCCTCCCCGCCGTCTCCTACACGCTCACCGACCCGGAGGGATCGGGCTTCACCCTCTACGACCTCTCCGACCGGCTGCGCATGCGCGGCTGGCAGGTGCCCTCGTACCCGCTGCCGGCCGACCGGGACGACACCGTCATCCAGCGCGTCCTCGTCCGGCACGGCGTGACCCGCGATCAGATCGCCCTGCTCGTCGCCGACCTGCGCCGGGCCGTCGACCACCTCACGGCCGCGCCCCCGCCGGTGCCGGCCGCCGAGCCGCGGTCCGGCTTCCATCACTGAGCACGGCTCACCGACCAGCGCATGCCGAGGGCCGTCAGCGCGGCCACCCGCTCCGGGGTGAGCGAGGCCGCGCGGGCACGCTGGTTGGCGATCCACGCGCCCAGCCGGTACTCCCGGTCGCCGTACAGCTCCACGTGCGTACGGGGCACCCGCAGGTGCTTCTCGCGCAGGTGGAACTGCTCGGCGGCCTCCAAGTGGTCCGCCCAGGCCTCGGCGTGGCTCCGGCGCGGCGGCGGACGTTCCGCCTCCGTCGCCGGGGTCACGCCGAGGGTGTGCTCCAGCAGCCAGCGCTGCGCCCAGGACAGCCGCTCCCAGTTCAGCCGCTGAGCGCGCACCCAGCCGCCCAGGTCCTCGCCCTGGACCACCACCTCGCCGGGGGCGAGCGGGAGCCGGCCGCCCCCGTCCAGGTGGACCCGGGTCAGGTGGAAGCACCGCTGCCAGGAGATCTCCCACGCCGGACACCAGGAGGCGTCGAGGGCCTCCAGGGCCTCCCGGCGCTCCACCGACAGGGCCCCCGGCCCCTTGCGGCGGGCCGCCGCCCGCTGGTTCTTCACCCACACCCCGACCGGCGCCCCGTGCCAGGTGGCCTCGACCGGCGGCAGCAGGTGGCCGTGTTCCGCCGCCCACGCGGAGGCCGACGCCAGCCCCTCCTCGAAGGCCACGTCGAAGTGGCTCCACACCATGCCGAGTTCCTCCAGCCGCGCCACCCGCTCCCGGCCGAGCGCGCCCCGGCGGTACGTGCGCCGCGCGTCCGCGATCCACTGGCCGAGCGGGAACCGCGCCAGCCCGGGCGGCCACTCCCCGCCGGACGCGGGCACCTTGAAGCCGAACGGCACCTTCAGGTCCCCGGCGACGGCGGCGTAGATCCGGGCGGCCTCGATCCCGCGCCGCCAGTGCTCGCGCTCCGGATGCAGCACGCGCAGCCGTACGAAGGCGGCCAGCAGCGCCGGATCCCGCGGGGTGGAGAAGCTCAGCAGCGCCTGCGCCGCGCCGCGCACACCGGAGGCCGGCGGAGCCTCCGCGGACGCCGTCCGGCTCGGCGCCTGCGGCTGCGCGAGGGCTTCGACCAGCCGGGAGTCGTGCGCGCGCAGCGCCTCCAGCAGCCGCGCGAGGTCCCCGTACGCCCGCGAGGTCAGCATCGACTCGGGCGTCTCGCCGGGGCCGAGCAGCACCGGCACCACCAGCGAGGCGACCTTGCCCTCCCCGGGCCGGATCCGCAGCGCCCGCCCGACGGCCTGGACCAGGTCGGGCATGGAACCCCGTACGTCGGCCCAGTAGACGGAGTCGCACTCCTTGGTGTCCACGCCCTCGCCCAGCACCCGGACGCTGCCGAGGAAGGCCTTCTCCGCGATCCGGCCGTCCGCGAACGCGCCCAGCACCCGCCGCCGGTGGGCCGCCGAGTGCTGCCCGGACAGCCAGTCCGCCCAGACGGTGCGCGGGTACACCGGGAAGGGGCTGCGGCTGGTGAGCCGCAGCCGCTTCGCCACCGCCGGCAGCCCGGCGGCGAAGGCCTCGGCCTCCTTGGTCAGGTGGTGGAAGACCAGCGTGCGCCGGAACCCCTCGTGGGCGGCAGCCTTCACCAGCGCCGTCTGGAGAGCCGCCAACCGCGCCCCGCGCACCGCGTCCGAGCGTCCGTCCGGGCCGAGCAGTACGGCCGAACGGAACTCCGGATCGGTGACGTCCACGCACACCACCCGGTAGGGGGCGCAGATCCCGCGGTCGATGGCCTCGGACAGGGGCAGCGTGTAGCAGCGGGCCCCGAAGGTCCCGCGCGGATCGTCCTCCATCGACGCCACCAGCTCGCCCCGCCCGCGCGGACCGGGGCGCCCGCCCTCCGGCGCCCCGCCCGCTCCGGCTTCCGCGGCTTCCCCGGGCTGCGCGGCTTCCTCGTTCTCCTCGCCGTCCTGCCAGACCCGGGGGGTGGCCGTCATGTAGAGCCGCCGCAGGGACGGGATCCGGGTGTTGTCGTGCACCACCGCCCACGGCTTGCCGATCCGCCCGGACGTCCGGTGCGCCTCGTCGACCACGATCAGGTCCCAGCCCGGCAGCCCCGCCAGGTGCGCGCGCTCGATGGTGCCCAGGCCGAGCGAGGCGTACGTGGCGAACACCGTCACCCGGTCCACCGACGGGCCGGCCCAGCGGGCCAGTTCGGCCGGAGCGGTGGTGGTGGGCACTCCCGCGTCCTCGCCGCGCAGCGAGCAGACACCGAGGGACCGGCCGGTGCGGCCGCCCTCCCGCCAGGCCGCGGCGGTCTGCACCAGCAGATCCAGCGAGGGCACCAGGACCAGCACCCGCCCGGCCCGCAGCTCCTCGGCCGAGCGGACGGCCACCAGGGACTTACCGGAACCCGTGGCCATGATCACCTGGGTGCGCAGCCCGGTCTCCGGAACGCGGCCGTCGGCGGGCAGCTCCAGCGCCCGCACCACGGCGTCGACCGCCTCGCGCTGATGCGGCCGGAGTTCCTTCCTCCCTTTACGCACGATCTCTGCCCCCGGTGATCAGCTGGTTTGTCTCCAGCTCCTATCCTGCCTCGCTTTTGATGCAGAGGAGCGCCGGAGCGGCAGGCGCCTCCAGCGGTCTTCGAGAAAGCCTCCGGCCTGCCTAGAGGTCGAAGGTCATATCGTATGACGTGGGTCACATGCGAAGGGCTGGGAATGACCGACACCAAGAACGTACTGCTGGCAGGGGCGAGCGGGGTCCTGGGACGCCACATCGCCGAAGCGCTCACCCGCACCGGATACACCGTGATCGGCCTCGCCCGCGGTGCCGGAGCCGACGTGAGGGCCGACCTGATGAACCGCGACCAGCTGCTCCGCGCGGTCGACGGCCTCAAGGTCGACACGGTCGTGCACGCGGCCACCGCCCTGCGCGAGGCACCCATGCGCCACAAGGACGTGTTCGCCACCGACGACCTGCGGCTGATCGGGACCGGGCACCTGATGGAGGCCGCCCGCGCCGTCGGCGCCCGCCGCGTCATCGCCGAGTCGATGGTCTTCGGGTACGGCTACAGGGACTTCGGCGACCACGTCATCACCGAGGA
The DNA here is from genome assembly GCF_042673805.1 of Streptomyces sp. NPDC057010. Classification (NCBI taxonomy): domain Bacteria; kingdom Bacillati; phylum Actinomycetota; class Actinomycetes; order Kitasatosporales; family Streptomycetaceae; genus Streptomyces; species Streptomyces sp. NPDC057010. The sequence continues at coordinate 180,213 of NZ_JBHUSC010000001.1, forward strand.
CGCCGACCCCTTCGCCCCGGTCGGAGACCGGGCGGTGGAACGCCACCTCGAAGCCATGCGGGTCAAGGAGCGGCTGGTCCTGAACGCCGAGGGCATCGAGGGCGTCGCCCTGCGCTTCGGCCTCTTCTACGGAGCCGGCGGCACCGACGCGGTCGTGGAGATGCTGCGGAAGCGGAAGATGCCGGCGGTCACCGACCAGGGACGGGTCCTGCCCTGGGTGGACCTGGCCGACGCCGGCCGGGCCGTCGCCCTCGCCGTCGAAGGCGGGCGGCCCGGGCAGGCGTACAACATCGTCGACGACACCCCGATGGGCTTCGGCGCACACGTCAGGACGGTCGCCGAGACGTTCGGCACCCCGAAGCCCAAGGCGGTGCCCGCCTGGCTGATGCGCCCCTTCTCCTACGCCCACCGGATCGCCACGACGAGCATGCGGGTCTCCAACGCCAAGGCCAAGGCCGAACTGGGCTGGACCCCGACGCACCCGGACTGCGCCGACGGGCTGCGCGCCCTCGCGGCACGCTGAGACGGCCGGCGGCCGCGGCCCGGTCGCCGCGGTGCGGGCCGCCGGCTTTACCGCGCTCCGAAGTTCTGCGTCCACCAGGGGCCGCCCGAACCCTGGTGGATGCCGACGCCGATGTCCTTGAACGAGCAGTTGAGGATGTTCGCGCGATGGCCGGGGCTCTTCATCCAGGAGTCCATCACCGAATCCGCCGTCTGCTGGCCCATGGCGATGTTCTCCCCGTACGTCGACCAGCGGTACCCGGCCGCCGTCGTCCGCTGGCCCGGGTCCGCGCCGTCGGGGTTGGTGTGCGAGAAGAAGTCCCGGTTCGCCATGTCGTCGGAATGCCGCTGAGCGGCCGTGCGCAGCTGCGCGTCCTCCTTGAGGGGACCGCAGCCGGCCGCCGCGCGCTCCTTGTTGACCAGGGCGATGACCTGCCCCGCGACGCCCGGCGGGGCGGGAGCGGGCGCCGGCGCCGAGGCCTTCGGGGTCGGCGCGCTGCTGCGGGTCTGCGCCGGGGTGGCGCTCGCGGAGGGGCTGGGCGAAGCGGAGGCCGAGGGCGACGGCGAGGCGGAGGGGGAGGGCGACGCGGAGGGCGAGGCCGAGGCCGACGGGAGCGCCGACTCGGTCGCCGAGAGGGCGGCCAGCGGAGCCGCCGGCGCGGGACCGCCGTCCTGGGTGCCGCCGGAACCGGGGAGCGTGCCCAGGTACACCAGCCCGCCGCCCGCGACGCAGGCGGCGACCGCCGCGGCGCCGATCACCCGGCGGCGGTTCTGGCGGCGCCTGCGCGCGGCGCCGCGGCCGCCCCCCGGGGCTCCGCCGACGCTGTGCGCGGCTTCGGCGAAGTCCGCCCCGGTGCCGTCGGCGAAGGCGGCGCCCGCGGGGGCGAAGCCGGCCGCACCGGCCGTGCGCACCCCTGCGAGCAGCGCCGCCGAGACCGGTACGAGGGCCAGCCCGGCCAGCAGCCCTTCCGCCGGAACCAGGCCGCTCCACAGGCCGGAGCACCGTACGCACTCACGCGCATGGCGGGCTATTCGCTTGCGCCACAGCGCCGAGGGCCGGCCGTCCCAGGCCGCCACCACAGTGCGGAGTCCCTCGCAGCCCGGCTGCGCGTCCAGGGCCCGCTCCACCACCCGGGCCGATTCCAGCTGGGCCTTCATCCGCTGCACCCGTACCGCCGTGTGCTGCGGGGACAGTTCCAGCGCGGCGGCCACCTCCGTACGGGTGAGCTCCCCGGCGCACTCCAGCCACCACAGCGACAGCAGCGCCCGGTCGTCGGGCTCCAGCCAGCGCGTGGCGCGGGCCGTCTCGCGCCGCTGGCCCGCCAGGTTGAGGCGTACGACGGTCAGGTCGACGAAGTCGGCCCCCGGGTCGGCGACCTCGCCGGCCGCCTCCAGGGTGCTCTCGCCGAGGCCATTTTGCCGGGACTGCCAGTGCGCCCGGACCCGGTTCATCGCGATCGCGACCAGCCAGGAGCGGAAGCTCTCGTCCGCGCGCAGGCCGCCCAGCCCGTCGAGCGCACGCAGCATCGTGTCCTGTACGACGTCGTCCACGTCGCAGGACCCGTTCAGGGCCCGCCCGACGATGTTGTAGACGAGCGGCAGGTGGGTGCCGACGAGCTCGTCCTGCGCGCGGGGATCGCCCGCGCGGGCCGCTGCCACCAGCTCTGCCGTGTGCTGAGTACTCATGTGATGATTCCCTGTCCGTACCGGCGGTCGATGATGCCCGATGACTGGGAGACCGTCGAGCGGGGCCCCGATAACACTTATCCGGAAGATGTTTCCGCGGCATCCGGTGCGTCCGGTGCCGGTGCTTCGGCCGGCTGGGGGTAGCGGCGGGCGGAGGCGTCGATCTGGGCGAGCCGGCGCAGGGCGGCCAGCATGGCGTCGCCCAGGACGGTGCCCGCCACCACCCGCTCCACCATGTCCTCCGGCCCGTCGCCGCGCGCGACGAAGGCGAGGTCGGCTTCCGCCACCCGCTCCGCGGACGCCGCGAACTCGTCGAGGTGGTCCAGGTAGTCGCCGAGTCCGACGGTCAGTACGGACGCCGCGGTGGCGGTGAGGGCTCGGGCCGCCGGGTTGTCGGCGTGGACCTGCCAGCCGCGGCGGGCGATCAACTCCTCCACCAGCGCCCGGGCGCGCTCGCCGGTGGCGGGGTCGGGCTCCGGCTCGTAAGTCGGCACGAGCGTGTCGGCGGCCGCGCCGAGCAGCTTGTGCACCGGCCGCCCGCGGTCCTCGACCGCCTCCACCACCTTGGCGACGGAGGCCAGCGGAAGACCGCCGACATCGGTGAGGGCGCGGATCAAGTGGAGTCTGCGGGCGTGCTCTTCGCCGTAGCGGGCCTGGTTGGGGCTGGTCAACTCCCCGGCGGGCAGCAGGCCTTCCCGGAGATAGAACTTGATCGTGGGCACCGGAACGCCGGTCGCTCGGCTCAACTCTCCCATGCGCAAAGTGAATCTCCCTTTCGTGCGGCCCGGGGGCTTGCGGGGGCGGGCTGGATTATGGATAGTCGAGCTATCGGATACCGGATAGCGCCGGTATCCATTATGGGGGGTGCAGCATGTTGCGGAACCACATCGAAGGATGGCACCGGCCACTGCTCGTCTTCGCGGCGGCCATGGGGGTGCTCACGCTGGTCTCGGGGGCCGGCCTGATCGTGGACGACCGGGTGCTGGTCGGGTCGCCGATCTGGCACAAGCCGTTCAAGTTCTCGGTCTCCTTCACCTTTTACGGGCTGACGCTGGCCTGGATGTACTCGCTGCTCACCCGCGGCCGGCGGGTCGGCTGGTGGGCGGGCACCGTGGTCGTGGCGGCGAGCGTCGTCGAGATGGTGGTGATCGTCGGCCAGGTGGTGCGCGGGAAGCGCAGCCACTTCAACCAGGAAACCCCGTTCGACAGCAGCCTGTTCGCCCTGATGGGGATGACGGTCGCCGTGCTGTGGCTGGCCGCGCTGGTACTGGCGGTCGTGCTGTGGCGCCAGCCGCTCGCCGACCGGGCCACCGGCTGGGCGGTCCGGCTCGGCTCCGTCATCGGCCTCGCCGGTCTCGCCGTCGGCTTCCTGATGGTCCAGCCGACGGATGCGCAGCTCGCGGACGGCATCAGCGACACGGTCGGCGCGCACAGCGTCGGTGTGCCGGACGGCGGGCGGCACCTGCCGGTCACCGGCTGGGCCGCCACCGGCGGCGACCTGCGGATCGCCCACTTCGTCGGGATGCACGCGCTCCAGCTGCTGCCGCTGCTGGCACTGGCCCTGACCTTCGCGGCGGGCCGGTACGGATGGGCCGCGCGTGCGGCGGTACGAACGCGGCTGGTCCTGGTGGCGTCGGCCGGCTACGCGGGCCTGGTCGCCCTGACCACCTGGCAGGCCCTCCGGGGCCAGGCCCTGACCTCCCCGGACACGGTCACGCTCGGCGCGGCCGGGGTCCTGGCCTTGGCGGTGGCCCTGGGAGCGGCCCTCGCCGTGCGCGGCAGCTCCGACGCGGAACCGGAGCCGCGCCCCGCACCCAGCCCCGCCCGCGTCTAGGCGCGAGCCCCGGGGGCGGCCGGTGCCCGCCCCCGGGTTCCGCTCACAGGAGCGGGCCGAGGGCCTCGGCCGCCGACCGCAGGGCCGGCGCGTAGGCCTCGATCTCCTCGCGGGAGACCAGGAAGGCGACGGTGGTCACGCTGACCCCGCCGCCCGGCCGGCCGTCCGCGCTCAGGATCGCGGCGCCGATACACCGGATGGTGGGCTCGTTCTCCTCGTCGTCCACGGCGTAGCCCTTCGTACGGATCTCCGCCAGCTCGGCGCGCAGCGCCCGCGCGGTCGTGAGCGTGCGCGGCGTCCGCGCCGCCAGTCCCGTCGCGGCGACCAGCTCCCGCACCTCCTCCGCCGGCAGGTGCGCGAGGACGCTCTTGCCGATCGCCGTCGAGTGCAACGGCATCCGCATGCCGACCCGGGACGCCGTCCGGAACGGCTGGTCGCTCTCCAGCTTCCGGATGTAGGTGATGGTCTCCCCGCTGTGCAGGGCGAGATGGACCGTCTGGCCGGTCGCCTCCCGCAGTTCCCCGAGGATGCGCTCGACGCTCGCCGGCTCCCCGCCGCTGACCAGGGCCGACAGCCCCCGCAGCCGGGGCCCCACCCCGTACCGGCCGTCGCCCTCCTGCCGTACGAAGCCCTGCCCGATCAGCGCGGCGAGGATCCGGAACGTGCTGGACTTCGGCACGGCGGCCGCCGCCGTGACCTCGGCCAGCCGGTACGGCCCGCCCGGCGCCGCCACCGCTTCCAGGATGCGCAGGGACTTCTCCAGCGCGGATCCGGCCGCGGACGTCCGCCCCCCGCCCGTCCCTTCACGTGTTCCGTCCGTTGACACGGGAACTCCCCGCCTGTGTAGGGTCTAGACCATCTGGTTCCACTACACGCTACTGCGTTCCACTACGTGGAACAAACGGGAGGTCCCCTTGTCCTGCCACCCGTACGCGGTGATAGTCGCCCAGCGCCTCCTGCCGGTGCTGCGCGAGCCCGACGCCGACGCAGCCGTCCGCCGGACCACCGCCCTGCTCGCCGCCGGCTGCCGCGCGGTCGAGCTGACCACCTCCACCCCGGGCTGGGCCGACGCCCTCGCCCGTACCGTCCCGCTCACCGACGCGCACGGCCGCCCCGCCCTCATCGGCGTCGGCACGGTGACCACGGCCGACCAGGCGCGGACCGCCCTGGACGCGGGCGCCGGCTTCCTGATCTCGCCCTACCCGGCCCCCGAGGTCCGTGCGGTCGCCGTGCGCCGCGAAGCCGTCTTCATCGAGGGCGGGTTCACCCCCGGCGAGATCGCCGCCGCGGTCCGCTCGGCGGGCGCCGCGAAGGTGTTCCCCGCGCATGTCGCCGGGCCGGGGTTCATCCGCTCCGTCAAGGCCGTCCTCCCCGAGGCGCTGATCATCCCGACCGGCGGCATCCGGCCCGGCGAGGTCCGCGACTGGCTCGCCGCGGGGGCGGCCGCCGTCGGCGTGGGCTCCGGGCTGCCGGCCGACCCCGCCGAGCTGGCCGCCGTATTCGCCGAGCTGGCCCTGCCGTGCTGTGCCCGGTGCACCGGCCCCACCCCCGACCGGGACCCGCGGTGAGGGCACGGGCGTACGACGTCCTCGTCCTCGGCGAGGTGCTCGTCGAGATCCACGCCGGCGCCGCCCTGCGCGAAGCCGCCGACGGCACACCGGCCCGCATCTCCTACTCCGGGGACGCCCTGAACGCGGCGGCCGCCGCCGCGGCCGCCGGTGCCCGCACCGCCCTGCTCGCCGTCGTCGGCGACGACGACCTCAGCGTCCCGCTGCTGCGGCGCGCCGCCGCACTGGGCGTGGACGTCTCCCACGTACGCCGCGCCCCGCGCCCCAACGGCGCCTACCTGCTCTCCGCCGACACCGACGGCGACCGGGAGTTCGTCTACTGGCGCACCCGCAGCGCCGGCTCCACCCTCTCGCCCCGGCACGTCGCCTCCTGGCGCGAGCTGCTGACCGGCTCCGCCGCACTGGTCACCAGCGGCATCACCGGGGCCCTGTCACCGAGCAGCCGCGAGGCCGTGACGGCCGCCGCCCGTCTGGTCCACGGGGCCGGCGGGCACCTCTCGTACGACCCCAACTTCCGCCCCCGGCTGACCGGTCGCGCCGAGGCGCGGGAACTGCTGGCCGAGATCGCCCCGTTGACCGGGCTGCTCAAGACCTCCTGCCCCGCCGACGCCCTCGCCCTGGTGGACACCGACGACCCGCCCACCGCCGCCGCCCGCTTCCGGGCGCTGGGTGCCCGTACGGTCGCGGTCACCGCCGGCGCCGACCGGCTGCTGCTCGACGACGGCACGCGGGCGGCGTACCACCCCGTGCCCGCCAACCCGGATCCCGTCGACGCCACGGGGGCCGGCGACTGCTTCACCGGCACGGCCACCGCCCGGCTCGCCCTGGGCGACGGCCTGGCGGACGCCGTGGCCTACGGCTCGGCCGCGGCCTCCCTCTCCGTCTCCGGCCGCGGCGGTACCGGGCGCGTCCCCGCCTTGGCGGAGACGGCGGCCCTGGCCGCCGCGCACCGCCGGGCTACAGGGAGTCGAGGAGAGCCATCTCCTCGGCGCTGAGGCGCAGGGCCCCCGCGGCGATGTTCTCGACGAGGTGGTCCGGGTTGCCGGTGCCGGGGATCGCGAGGACGTGCGGGCCGCGGTTCAGCGTCCACGCGAGGCGCAGCTGGGCGACGGACACCCCGCGGGCCGCGGCGAGCGCGCGAACGTGTTCGCCCTCGCCCCCGGCCGCCCCCGACTCCTTGCCCGCGCCGGCGATCGCGAAGAAGGGGACGAAGGCGACGCCCTGTTCCCCGCAGGCGTCCACGAAGGCGTGGTCCTCGGCCGGCGAGTCGATCCCGTACGGGTTCTGCACGCACACCACCGGCGCGATCGCCCGGGCCTCGGCGAGGTGGTGGGCACGCACGTTGGAGATTCCGAGGTGCCGGATGAGGCCGGCCGTGCGGAGGTCGGCCAGCGCCCCGAAGTGCTCGGCGAGCGAGGAGTCGGCCGCCCCGGCCGGAAGGCGCAGGTTGACCACGTCGAGGTGGTCCCGGCCGAGCTGGCGCAGGTTCTCCTCGACCTGCCCGCGCAGCTGCCCGGGCTCGGCCCAGTGGAAGTTCCCGGAGGGATCGCGGCCCGGCCCGACCTTGGTGGTGATGACGAGCTCGTCGGCGTACGGGGCGAGCGCACTGTTGATCAGCTCGTTGGCGGAGCGCAGCGGGGAGAAGTAGAAGGCGGCGGTGTCGATGTGGTTCACACCGAGCTCGACGGCCCGGCGCAGCACGCCGATCGCCCGGCCGCGATCGCCGGCGGCCGCATCGGCGGCGAACGCCGCCGCCCCGCTGCTCTGCGGCAGGCGCATCGCACCGAACCCGATCCGGTTGACGGTCAGGTCGCCGAGCGTCCAGGTGCCGGCGGCGTCTGCAGTGATCATGTCAGTGGTCATCCTTGGACCGTATCGGGTTCGGAGACCCAGCCGGCCGCCAGGACCAGGCGGGAGGTGCGGTGGACGGCCAGGAACGCGAAGGGGCGGTGGAAGTACACCTCGACCCTGCGGGCCCGGTACCGGGGCCGCGGCGGCGCGGCGCCGGCAGCCGCCACCCCGATGGAGGTGACGGCCGCGGCCTCGAAGCCGTCGGCGTGGAAGCGGGCCAGCGCCGACTGCCGCGCGGCGCCGATCCCCAGCGGCTCGGAACTGATGCCGGGGAAGTGCCCGTGGTCCAGGTCGGTGGCCGTCTCCAGCCCGAACAGCCGGGCGTGGGCCAGCAGGTCGTGCTGCGCCCGCACCTCGAAGGCGACCGTCTCGATGTCCAGCCGGGGCTCGGGAGAGCTGGCCGCCGTCGTCTCGACGAACAGTCCGGGGCCGGGGTTGCCGTCGGGGAGCAGGCTCGTACCCGTGGCGGGGAGGGCCCGGGTGACGGCGTCGATGCCCGTCGTGATCACCTCGCCGGCCGGAGCGCCGGGTTCGCCGAGCACGAGGTGGACGTCCACCCCGCCGTCCCCGACGACTTCGAGCAGGGTGACGGCACCGCTCGGACCACGGGCCACCCGGACCCGGTCCAGGAGGGCGGTGCTGCGGCGCAGTACGAGCAGGGCCCGGTCGGCCCACGGGCCCTCGTGCGCCCGCCCCTCCGTCTCATCGAACGGCTGGATCCACTTCAGCCGCAGCGCGAGCGCCGAGGCGAGGATCAGTCGGGTGTCCTTCCGAAGGGCGACCGGCATGCGCTCGATCAGGCCGCCCGTCCGGTCCGACGCCCACGCGTCCAGCGCGTTGTGGACGGCCTCGGCGTCTCCGGTCAGCGTGCCCCGGGCTCCCGCCGGAAGCCTCGCCGACCAGGCCTCCTCCAGCGGGAGGTCGTCCTTGGCCCAGAGCCCGGTCGCCGCTTGGAGGCCTCGTACGTCGTCCAGCGCGGCCAGCAGTTCCCGTGCCGCCCCGGCCGCGGCCCCGGCGGATATGCCCAGTGCCTCGGCCAGTTCGGTGCGGGCCGGGCCGTCCGCGCCGTCCGCGAGCAGGGCGAGCAGCGGCCAGACCCCGGCCGCGGTGAACACCGTGCCCGGGTCCCCGGCCGGGGGCCGTGCGGCGGCCCAGCGCCTCGTGAGGCGGTTGACCGCCCGTACCGTCGGGTTCCTCATGCGCGGGAGCGTACGTGGTGGGACGCCGCCGGGCCGGATCTTTTTCCGCGGCCCGGCGGCGCCGGTCAGTGGCCGCGCAGGCCCCGGTCGACGGCCGTCATCAGCTCGCCGTCGGCGGTGTCCGCGTCCAGCGACCAGAACATCGCGCCGCCCAGGCCGTGTCCGCGGATGTAGCCGGTCTTGGCGCGGAGCACCTGCGGGTCGTCGTAGGTCCACAGGGTGGTGCCGTCGAACAGCCAGGCGTGAGCGCCCCGCCGGTCGCGGTGGAGCCGGAAGGTGCCCGAGTCCGCCAGCTTCCTCAGCGCCTTGTAGTCCTCGTACCCGGCGGACCAGGTGGCGGGCGCCGGGCCCGTCGCGGGCTGCCCCATGCCGTCCCCGCCGCCGCTGACGCCCGTCCAGCCCTGCCCGTAGAACGGCATGCCCATCACCAGCTTGTGCGCGGGCGCGCCGCGCCGCCTCCAGGCGTCCACCGTGCCGTCGACGCTGAAGTCGCCCCGGGCGTAGAGCGCCGACTGCTGGGCGGTGGTGGCCTCGCCCGAGACGTGGAAGTCGTAGCCCTGGAGGGTCACGAAGTCGAGGTCGCGCATGATCCGGGGGACGTCGAAGCCCGCGTCGATCTTGGCGGGGGCGGTGGGGACGAAGGCCGTCAGCTCGTACCCCGCCTTCCGCTTCTGGCTGCGCGCGTACGCGTCGAGCTGGGTGCGGAACTCCTTGACGAGCTCGGCGAAGTTCCGCTTGTCCTCCGGCCGGAACTTCGTGTCGGCGTCGCCGGCCGAACCGGGCCACTCCCAGTCGAGGTCGATCCCGTCGAACAGGCCCGCGGCCGCACCCGCGCCGCCGCGGGTGCCGTCCTGCGGCAGGTTGCCCTTGATGTAGAGGTCGATGCACGACTCGACCAGGGCCTTGCGGGAGGCGGGGGTGAGTGCGGCGTCCGAGAAGTGCGTGGACCAGCTCCAGCCGCCCAGCGAGATCAGCACCTTGAGGCCGGGGTGCTTGGCCTTGAGCTCGCGGAGCTGGTTGAAGTTGCCGGCGAGCGGCTGCTCCCAGGTGTCGGCGACCCCGTCGACGGAGTTCTCGGCGTCGAGCGGACGGACGTAGTCGGCCCAGGCGTCGGCCTCGCCCGGCACGTTGCCGGTGAAGCACCTGCCTTCCGGGCTGATGTTGCCGAAGGCGTAGTTGATGTGGGTGAGCTTGCCGGCGGAGCCGTTCGCCTCCAGGTCCTGGACCTGGAAGTCCCGCCCGTAGACGCCCCATTGGGTGAAGTAGCCGACCTTCTTGTACGAGCGGTCGTGGCCGCCCGCCGCGTCGCCGTGCGCGCCGGCGGCCGGTGCGAAGGCGGTCAGCAGGGAGAGGGAGCAGGCGGCGACGGCGAGCCTGCCGAGCATGCTGCGGCGCATGGGCTTCCTTTGCGGTAAGGGAGCGGGGCGTGGGCGCGTGCGCGGTGCATGCCGGAAACTATTGGTCTGGACCAGAGCGGTCAAGGGGGGTGGCCGGAAGACGACTGCGGCGCCCGGTGGGGAGGGGCCGTGATCAACGTACGATCGCCGGCTCGTAGTCTCCATGACCTCGGGATTCACCGGATGACGCGTCAAGGCGGGGGACAGCACATGACATACAGGCGGGCGGCGATACCGGCACTGGCCGGAGGGCTGCTGCTCACGGCGCTCCTCTGGTGGGCGGGGGCGAGCGCGCAGGCGCTGCACCTGCCCGGCAGCACGGACGTGATCGGCTTCAAGGCCGCCACCGAGCTCGAACGCTGGCTCGCACCCTGGTCGTACGACTCGCCGGCCGCGCTTCCGTTCGGCGCCGAAATGTTCGACGGGAGCGGGGATGCGTCCGGGGTTGGCAGTGCCCGCTATCTCGCGCTGTACTCGACCGGCATGCAGATCCGGTTCGCCGCGGTCTTCGCCTTCTTCGTACCCGTGGCACTGCTCCTGATCCGCAGGCTGCCGCCGGTGCGCGGCCGGATGACGGCCGCGCTGCTCGCGCTGTGGGCCTGGGGCCTGGTGGCCGGCGTACTGGCGGTGACCGTGTCGGCGCCCTGGCTGATCGCCTCGCAGGGGCGCGGCAGTTATCGCCTCCTGCCCCAGCTGGCGGGCGCGATCTCCGCCGGACGGCAGGCCCTGGTGGCGACCGCGCTGGTCGCGGCGGTGGTGACCGTGCTCGCCGCGCGCATCACGGCGAAGGGCGCCGGTCCGCTCCCGCAGAACATCGTCCCCGCGCGGGCCGCCCGCCTGGCGGCCACGGCCGGGACCGCGGTGATCGCGCTGTCCCTGGTGGTGCTCTCGTACCAGCCGGTCGCCGCCGAGATCCAGATGGTCTCCCCGGACGGCGGACTGTTCGCCGAACCGGGCGATCTCCTGCGCCAGTGGCTGCTGCTCGGCATGTGGGTCAGCCCGGCGGGTCTGCCGCTCGGGGACTGGCTCCTGCAGCAGGCCGCCGACGTGCTGCTGCTCGTCGTGGTGTGGTGGGCGCTGCGGCGGCTGCCCGCACTGCTCACCCGGGCCACCGTCCCGGCGATGGCGGCCGGTGCGGTCGGGGCGACCGTCATCGGGCTCCTGGTGAGCCAGCTGTTGCGGGTGACCACGGACGAGTTCGGCTGGCTCTACGGGCCGCTGCAGCCGTTCGCCGGCATCGGCGGCGGTGTCCCGGCCGCACTGACCTTCGGCCTGGCGGCGGGGGCCGCGGCCGCCGTGACGCTGAGGGCGGCCGTGCGCCGCGCGGAGACCGCCGACGTCACGGCCGCGGACCGGGGCCCCGCCCGGCCCTAGCGGGGGTCCGCCGGTCAGGCGGTCAGGCGGTCAGCGCCGCGAGTTCCGCGTTGGCCCGCTCGGTGACCAGGGCGAGGACGCGACCGGCGGCGGCCAGGTCCTCGGCGGGTATCCCGCCCCAGACGCGGGCGGTGAAGGGGGCGGTCTCCGCGCCGACGGCGGCGAGCAGCCCGCGCCCGGCGTCCGTGGGGCGAAGGTGCGCGCCGTCCGCGATGAGCAGCTCCCTGGCCAGCAGCTCGTCGAGAGTGGCGCGGATGTCGGCCGGATCGGCCTTGAGCGAGCCGCGTACCTGGGCGACGAGGTCGTCGGCGGTCTGCGGGCCGTCGGCCGTGACGGCGGCCCGCAGCGTGATCTGCTGCTGGAAGGTCGTGCCGTGCCGACCCAGGACGTGCTCCAGGAGGCCGCGGGCGGCGTGGTGGGCCAGGCCGAGGGCGCGGGCGTCGGCTACGGGTGCGGTGATGGTCATGGTGTTCTGTCCCCTTACAAGCTCTCGTCGTTCGGTACGGGTGGAGCGGGAGGCGGAGCGAGAGGTGCGTCGAGCAGGGCCGTCAACTCGGCGGTGAACGTGCGGGTGCGCGGGGCGTCGAGGCCGCCGAGCGGTTCCAGCAGCTGCTGGAGCAGTTCCTGCACCACCGCGATGGCCCGCCGCGTGACCGCCTCGCCCTGCTCGGTGAGGGCGAGCTGGACGGCGCGCGGATCGCGGGGATCGCGGGTGCGCTCGATCAGGCCGGCCGACTCCAGGGCGCGCGCCAGCTTCGAGACGTACAGCGGCTCCAGGCCGGTGTGGTCGGCGAGCCGGCGCTGACTGGGCCGCTCGCCGGTGCCCTGCATGCCGTGCAGCGATGCGACCAGAGAGTACTGCGCGTGGGTGAGACCCAGCGGAGCCACGGCGCGATCGACCGCGACGCGCCATTTGTTGGCGAGCCGCCATACCTGGAAACCGGGCGTGGGACCCGGTGAACCCTTGCTCATGGCAAATAGAGTACATGGCTACTATGTCCATGGCTACTATTTTCTGCGTGCCGTCGCGCCCTCAGGAGAGGCTCCAGTGGCCGACGTCATCGGCCAGTCCTCCGTTCAGGGCGAACTGGACGGCGGTGGGTACGGCGTCCTCGGGGATTCGGAAGGTGACGTGCCCGTCGACCGTGCCGCCGGGGCTGAGCGTGACGGTGTCGGGGAAGGAATCGCCCGCCGTGGTCGCGGTGTTGAGGCCGGTGAACCGCTGCCCGGAGGCGTCCAGCAGGTGCGCGGACGGGGCGGGGGAGTCCTTGTAGACGGCGGTCCCGGTGTTCTCCAGGCGCAACCGCACGGCGACGAGCCGGGTCGAGGCGTCGGGCGCCGGGCCCTCGGGGCCGGCCGGAGCCGCCGGGTCGACCACGCGCACCAGGGTCACGTCGAGCCGCTGGCCGGGTTCGGCGCCGGAGAGGGAGACGGTCTCGCCGGACCCGCCGGGGCCCGCACCCAGCAGTGCGGGGAGGAGGAGCGCGAGCGCGGCGAGGGATGCGCGGCGTGCGTGGCGTACGCGGCGGAGGCGGGAGGGCATGGCGGTACCTCCTGATCCACGGATCACCCTGCCCACGATCCTCCGCTGCCCAGGGTCCCGCCACCCCCGGGCCTCCGCGGCACGGGTGCCGCCGTCTCACGGTGCGGACGCCGACCGGCCCGGAACCCGTGGCGCACGCACCCGCTCCGAATTTCCACCCACTTGATGCACGAAATCAGTGGATCTTCACGCCGGGCCGTGCCATGGTTGGTTCCACCGAAGGGGTGTAGCTCAGCTGGTCAGAGCGCTGGTCTCCAAAACCAGATGTCGTAGGTTCGAATCCTGCCACCCCTGCAAACGCAGCCAGTTCACGATCGCCGGGCCCGTCTCCCTGTCTTGGGGGACGGGCCCGGCGTCGTTTCCGCGGCCGAGGACGCGGCCGACTGGGTGACCGGTCGCGGCGCGTCTTCGGTGCGAGCACGGCGAGGTGAGCAACCGTCACATAGTCATATGTACCGTCAAAATGCTCCCGTTTTCGCCTCGGCATCCCGCGCCGAGCCATGCCAGGAGAGAGGCCCCATGAGGCGCACCCCGGGAACCGACCACGAGAAGCCCCCGCCCGGCCGGTCCCGGCTGCGCGGGGGCTTGCGGCGTCTGGCCGTCGCGGCCCTCGCCCCGCTGCTGGCCCTGGCGGCCACGTCGGCCACCGCGCAGGGGGTGTGGGTGACGGTCCCGCCGCTGCCGACACCCCGCACCGCGTTCGCGGGCACGGCCGCGCACTGCCCGGAGGGCCTGCAGGGCGCGTGCGTGTACGCCGTCGGGGGGTTCCCCGAGCGCGACCGGTTCGAGGCGTACAGCCCCAGGACCAACACGTGGGCCACGCTGCCGCCGCTTCAGACCCCGCGCTTGTCGCTCGCCTCGGCGTCGGCACCGTGCCCCGGTGGGGTGAAGGGCGACTGCGTGTACGCCATCGGAGGGGCGCTCGACGACGACACGGTCGTGGGGACCAATGAGGCGTTCAGCACCGAGAGCGGCACCTGGCTGACCCTGCCGCCCATGCCGACCGCCCGCGCCGGCCTGGCGACGGCCACAGCTCCGTGTGCCGAGGGGCTGGGGCTGCGGGGGGTGTGCGTGTATGCCGTCGGCGGTTACCGCACGGGCGTCGTCCCGACGGTGGAGGCCTACAGTCCGGCCACCAACACCTGGGCCACAGTGGCCCCGCTCCCGCAGCCCCGTGCCGGCCTCGGCAGCTCGGCCGCGCCCTGCCCGCCGAACCTGGGGCTGAAGGGCACGTGCGTGTATGCCATCGGTGCCGGCAACGGCATCGATGCGCCCTTCACCAGGGCGGAGGTGTACAGCCCCGTCCTCAACGGCTGGACGAGCCTGCCCGACATGCCGACCGGCCGTTTCGACGGACCCGGGGTGGCGACTGCACCCTGTCCGGAGGGCCTGAGCGACGGCTGCGTGTACGTCTTGGGCGGCTTGGGCTCCGCCGGGACCCTGGCCACGGCCGAGGCGTACAGCCCGGCCGCCAACGCCTGGATCACACTGCCCTCGATGCCCACGGCCCACCGGGAGTTCGCGGCCGCCCACGCGCCGTGCCCGAAGACCCCGAAGCGCCCGTGCGTGTACGCGGTGAGCGGATTCTTCGCCAACGGCGGTGGCATCAACGGGGCGACCCAGGCCTTCGCGATCGAACGCGCCGAGGCCGCGCACAAACCGAAACCGAAGCCGAAGCCCGACCCCTTCGCGGAGGCCGCGCCGGGGATGTCCGCCGACCGTCCACAGGCCCCGGCGGCCGCCCGCGCGCCCTTGCCCACAGTCACCCCTGGTCAGACGCCCGCCCCGTCTCCTGCTCCCACCTCGTCCCCGGCCCCGGCGGCCAGCCCGGGCCCCGTCGCCGCGTCCACGCCTACGCCCAGACCCCTTCCCAGCGCGGTGATCTCCGTCGGCTTCTGGCCCCTTCCGGCACCCGCGGCACCCGCGGCATCGCCTTCGGGCGGCTCCTAGTTCTGTCTCCCCGGTCGGTGTCGTAATCCCGCGTCGTCGCAGGTGGGACCGGATGGCGCGGGAGGAGCAGGCGCGGCGGCGCGATGCCCGCTCCCTGGTCACCTCGTCGCTTGCGCAGCAACGCCGGGCTGCGGCCGGGTCCGCATGCCCCAGCGGGCAAGGGACGGGCCGGCAGCACCCAGCGCGGCGAAGAACAACGCCAGCAGCAGCCAGCCTGCCGTGCCGAGGCCGAGCACCACCGTGGTGAGAATCGCGGGGGCGAGAGCCTGGCCCGTGCTGAAGCCGAGGCCGAGGACGCCTTGGTACTGGCCCTGGGCGTGGTCGGGGGCGAGGCCGAAGCCCAGGGCGAAGCCCGCCGAGGACTCCCAGACCTCTCCCAGGCTATGGACGAAGATCGCGGCCAGGACCAGTCCTGCCGCGGCCCAGACCGGGGCGTATGCCGCCAGCGCCATCATCGGGCAGCTGACGAGGAAGAGCAGCCCCGCCGTGCGAAACGCCCTGCCGCCGTCGTCCGGGGTCTCGATACGCGAGCCGATCCTGGTCTGCATCAGCACACAGAAGGCGGAATTGACGGCGAACAGCGCGGCCACCGTCCAGCGCGGCGCTTCGGTGTGCTCGGAGATCCAGATCGGCAGGAGCAGGGAAACCACCGGGTATTGCAGTCCCATGGCTCCGTAGAGGGCGGTGAACGTCAGGAACGGACGGTCCGCGAAAGCGAGCCAGCGCCGCTGCTGCGGCGGTGCCGCCAGCACCGGGTAGCGGGGCAGCAGGAGCAGAAGCGCCGCGCACAGGGCGAAGCTCGCCGCGTTGCCGAGGATCAGCGTGACGTAGGCGCCGCGGGTGTCCGCGGCCAGCGCCAGCCCGGCGCCCACCGTTCCCAGGACGACGCCCAGGTTGACGAAGGTGCGCAGCTTCGCCCGGAACAGGGCCGGGCGGTCACCCCCGACCCGGACCACCAGAGCGCCCCAGGCCGCCCCACCGACCGCCGCGGCGATCTGGTCGACGGTCGCGATGGTCGTGAGCGCGGTCCAGCTCTCGACGAGGACGAGGGCCGCCATCGACACCGCCTGGACCGCGAGGGCCAGCATCATGATCGTGCGCGCGCCGCGCCGGTCGGCGAGGTGCCCGCCGGGTATCCCCGCGCACAGGCCGATCACTCCGGCGATGGTGAGCGCGGCACCGACCTGCACCGCGGGCAGACCCACGACCGAGGTGAAGTACAGCGCCGACGCCGCGTTGAACAGACCGTTGCCGACCCGGTTGACGAAACTGGCGGCGACCAGCACGCGCTCCGGTCCGCTATCCCCCGCCATGCGGCCTATTCGGCCTGCCAGACCGCCCTTGATCATGGACCGCAGGCTAGCAGCGGCCGCAGAACCCGCCGCAGTCGCACCAAGACCGCGTGCGCTGACGGCGACGCGGGCCCCGACGCGTGTTCCATCCGCTGGCCGACACCGCGATGGACCTCACCGCCCGCCTCCGCAACAAGGGCAGGGGCCGCCCGGCGGGTTTCCGGCGTATCCCGGTCATGCCCCTTTGCGGGCGGTCGGGCCCGGGTCAGATCGTGACCGGGCCGTGGGCGGTGGCGAACTCGACCGAGACCAGGCCCGGTTCCTCGTCCTCGACCCAGGTCACGTCGATCTGGTCGAGGGGGTGGTCGGCCGGTTCGCCGAGGAATTCGGCGATGGAGGCGGCGTCGCCGGCGAGGGAGAGCCCTTGGATGGTGGTGGGGGTGCGCGGGTCGGCGCTCGGGCGCTCCTCGAGGGGGACCAGCCATTGGAGGAAGTAGGGCAGTTGCGGGTCCTCCATCAGTTCCAGCAGGCCGATCTGCTTCCATCTCAGGTCGAACCCGTCCGGGCGGACACGGTGGCCCTCGGCCGAGGTGCGGCCGAGGCGGGCCTCGACCGGGGCGATGTCGTCGACGGAGACCACCCAACCGAGCCAGCCCCCGCCCTCGGCGGCGCGGCGCGCGACCGCCTGGCCGAAGGGTGCGCGGTCGGCGGCGGGGTGGTCGAGTGTCGTGACGACCTCGACGTAGGTGCCACCGCTCAGCGGGAGAATGAAATTGCGGGTGCCGAAGCGCGGGTGCACGCCCCCGTCCACGAACCCGGCACCGAGGGCCGATCCGATCCACTGGACGGTCGAGACGAAGCTGTCGCGGGCCACCGCATAGGACACGTGATCAAGTCGCACGGCGCCATCATCGCCCGACAACCCGCCCAAATCCCGACGCCACGCCCGCCGCCCCGAGCGGGCGGCTTACGCGGCGTCGTCCTCCTGGTACCCGTACGGGCGGGTGATGATCTCCATCCCGTGCCCCGACGGGTCGGGGAAGTAGACCCCGCGACCGCCGTCGTTGTGGTTGATCTCGCCCGGGTGCTGCTGCTGCGGATCGGCCCAGTACGTGATCCCCGCGGCCTGGATCTTTGCGAACGCCGCGTCGAACTCCGCCTCGGAGATCAGGAACGCGTAGTGCTGCACAGTGATGGATTCGGCCGGGACGGTCGCGAAGTCCAAGGTGACGCCGTTGCTCACTTCCACCGGAATGAAGGGGCCCCATTCGGCTCCGACTTCGAGATCGAGGATGTGTGCCAGGAATTCGGCGGACTCCCGGTTGTCACGGGAGTGGATGATCGTGTGGTTCAGTTCTACTGACATGAGCGAATGCCTCCGCAAGGCATCTCACGGACACCTCCATGCCTCACCCAGCCGGTGACCGACACGCGATGCCGTGATCACGATCCTAAACATGCCTTCCGGGTGAAGTCCACCGTTTTCCGGACGACCGGCACCCGCCCCCGCGCCGCCCCTCACGATCCTCCGTACACCGCCTTGACGTTGTCCTGCGCCGGGTGCGTGCGGCCGGCCGGGCCCGCCGCGAACACCCGCAGCAGGTTCTCCGTCACGCGCGTGGTCAGCGCGCCGGACCGCGCGTCCAGGCCGTGGTTCGTGCCGCCCTTCCCGTCGCCCTTCGCGTCGAGGGCCTCCACCCAGCGCATCGTGCCGGTGGCGAAGACCCCCGCCCCGCTCGGCACCGTGTAGTACGCCGTGTCCTGATGGCTGGGGCGGCCCTCGCACACCACCGGGGAGTGGGCCAGTATCTCGATCGGCCGGGGCGTGGGAAAACCGGTGTTGACCTTGTCGTACTCCACGCCCACCAGGTGCTCGAAGCGGTCGCCCGCCTTCGCGCCGGTGCCCTCGAAGAGCCAGTGGCCGGGGTGGGTCACCACGTACGGGGCGTCCACCGGGTAGCCGTCGTAGATCACACCGAGCAGCGAGCTCTCCGGGTCCGCGCCGGGCGCCGAGCGGAAGTCGACGGTCGCCGGATGGCCCCGCTTGAACCCGGGGTCCTGGTCGTAGGAGGACTTGTAGCAGACCACCGTACGGTCCGGCCCCAGGTCGGAGGCCTCCAGCCGGATCCGGCGGAAGCAGCAGTTCGCGCCCAGGATCGCGATGTTGGTACCGGCGTCGCGGGCGGCCGTGAAGTGCGCCCGCTGCTCCGGCGACCAGTACTCGTCGTGCCCGAGCGAGAGCACCGCAGAGGCCCCCTCCAGCAGTCGCTTCTCCCGCGCCACATCCGTGGTCGTGGCGTAGGCCAAGGGTATGCCGAGCCGTTCGGCGAGGGCGATCAGAGGGGCCTCGTACACGAGGAACAGCCCGGCCCCGTCGTCGTACTCGTACGGCCGGTCGAAGGTCACGGCGAGCGAACGCGAGGCGTAGCCGCCGCTCGGGCCGTCGTAACTGCCGTAGCCGCCCCACCGGTTGTAGGCCTGCCAGGTCGCCACCGCGTTGACCACGACGGTACGGCCGGCCGTCGACGCCGACCGCACGGTGACCGGCACGAACCGCTGGCCCTCACCGCCCTGCGCGTCGAGCCGCAGCAGGTAGCAGCCCTCGGGCCAGTCCTTGGTGTCGACCGCGGTCGTACGGGACCAGCGCGTGCGGACCATACGGGTCCCCGGATCCACGGAGTGCTCGGGCTGCCGCGCCCCGGGCAGCGCCTCGGAACGCCACACCAGGCGGGCCCGCGCCCCGCCGTACCAGCCCATCCGGTAGGCGGAGACGGTGAACCGGGGAGCCGTGGTGGACACGTGCAGCCCGAAGGACTCGCCGGGCAGGACGCTGACCCGGTCCGCGAAGCCCTCGATGGCCCGGGCCGGGCCGGCCTTGGCCACCGGCCAGTCGGCGTTCCCCGGCCGGGCGTTCTCGGCCTTCACGTCGAAACCGCCCGGCCCCGCGCCCGACGGCTTCCCGCTCGGCGCCGCAGACCCGCCGGCCCGTTCCCCGCCCTGCCCGTCGGCGCCGCCGTCCGCGTTCCCGCAGCCGGCCACCGCCCCGAGCCCGGCAGCCGTGGCCGCGCCCGTCGCGATCGCGAGGAACCGCCGTCTGCCTGCGCCTTCGCCGTCCCCGGCTATGTGCTCCTGATCCATGCAGGGCACGTTATGTCACTGTTCGAACCCCCTTTCCAC
This sequence comes from Streptomyces sp. NPDC057010, assembly GCF_042673805.1. Classification (NCBI taxonomy): domain Bacteria; kingdom Bacillati; phylum Actinomycetota; class Actinomycetes; order Kitasatosporales; family Streptomycetaceae; genus Streptomyces; species Streptomyces sp. NPDC057010. Next base: position 199,585 of record NZ_JBHUSC010000001.1, read on the forward strand.
CGACCCGCCCGGCGGACCCTGATCTAGGCTGACCCCCGTCCGTGTCGGACACCAACCGACCCTGGGGGAACGCGACATGACCTACGGCTCCGCACACGGCCCGGGCACGGTCCGGCAGCTGTGGCAGCTGCTCGAACCCGTCCACGCCCTCGTCTACTTCGCCCCCGAGTGCTACGAGGAGGCGGCGGCCCTCGGCTATGCCACCGACGACCGGTGGCCCCTCTACTTCGCCTACCGGGCGGCCCCGCTCGGCCCCGCCGAGGCCGAGCTCGTCAGTGCCCTCTTCTACAGCTTCAGCCCGGGCATGGTGCAGCGCTACGTCGACCGGTCGTGGCACACCGCCCCGCCCGCCCGGGTCCTCGCGGCCCGCGCGGCGGGCGCCGACCGCGCCCTGCGCACCCTCCTCGGCGACCGCGCCGCCTCCCCGGAGCTGGCGGAGGCGGCCGCGCTGGCCCGCCGCGCCGCCGAGGCCGCCGCCACCGCCGGGCGCCCGCTGGCCGCCGCCAATGCCGCCCTGCCCTGGCCGCAGGCCCCGCACGCCGTGCTCTGGCACGCCGCCACGATCCTGCGCGAGCACCGCGGCGACGGGCACCTCGTCGCCCTCCAGGCCCACCACCTCGACCCGGTCGAGTCCCTGGTCCTGCAGGCCGGCACCGGCGCGGCCCCGACCGAGGCGTTCGCTGGTCGCCAGTGGCCGGAGGACGAGTGGACCGCCGCCCGCACCCGCCTCACCGCCCGAGGCCTGCTGTCCGAGGACGCCACGGCCACCGCCGAGGGACTGGCCCTGCGCACCGCCGTCGAGAGGCTCACCGACGAACTCGCCACGGCCCCCTGGTCCGCGCTGTCCGGTCAGGAGGCGGCCCGGCTCGCCAAACTCCTCCTCCCGCCGGTCCTGGACATCGTCGGCGCCGGACTCCTCCCGGCCCAGGGCACCCTTGGTATCGGCATGAAGTACGCCTACGAGGACTGATCCCGCGGTGGGAGCCGGGCGCCTCGGCTCCTCGGCTCCTCCTCACTCGACGTGCTCGCGGTACCGGTCGACCACCTCCCTCAGCACCTCCGCGCCGTCGCGGGCCCACAGCCCGGGGTGGAAGACCTCCACCTCCACCGGGCCCCGGTAGCCGGCCTCGTCGGCCAGTTTCCGGAAGCCCCGCAGGTCTATGGAGCCGTCGCCCAACTGCCCGCGCCCCAGCAGTGCTCCTTCGGGGAGCGGGGTCACCCAGTCGGCGACCTGGACGGACACGATGCGCCCGTCCTCCCCGGCCCGGAGCAGGTCGGCGGGCAGCCGCTCGTCCCACCACAGGTGGTACGAGTCGGCCACCACCCCCACCTGCTCCGCAGGGAACTGCCCGGCGAGCTCCAGGGCCTGGCCGAGGGTGGACACCACGCAGCGGTCCGCCGCGTACATCGGGTGCAGCGGTTCGATGCCCAGCCGGACCCCGTGCGCGGCGGCCCAAGGAGCCAGCTCGCCCAGGACCTCGGAGATCCGCCGCCGGGCGCCCGCCAGGTCCCGGTCGCCTCCGGGAAGCCCGCCGGAGACCAGCGCCAGCGTGTCGGCGCCCAGCTCGGCCGCCTCCTCCACCGCCCGGCGGTTGTCGTCCAGCGCGGCCGCCCGGCCGACCGGATCGGCGGTGGTGAAGAAACCGCCCCGGCAGAGCGAGCTGACGCGCAGCCCGGCCCCCGCGACGAGTTGCGCCGCTTTCCGCACCCCGTAGGCGCGGACCGGATCGCGCCAGAGCCCGACGGCGCCCACCCCGGCCGCCGCACACCCGGCGACCAGCTCGGGCAGCGACCACTGGCGGATGGTCTCCTGGTTCAGGCTGAGCCGCGGCGGAGCCGGGGCCGGGCCGGGCGTGGGGCTCATGACGCCACCCCGTGCCGAGCGAGCAGCCCGCGCATCCGGTCTTCGGCCCGTTCCGGATCCGGGAACAGCCCCAGCCCGTCGGCCAGTTCGTAGGCGGTCGCCAGGTGCGGCAGCGGCCGCGCCGACTCCAGTCCGCCGACCATCGTGAACCGCTCCTGATACCCGGCCAGCCAGGCCAGCAGGACCACCCCGGTCTTGTAGAAGCGGGTCGGAGGGGCGAAGAGATGTCTGGACAGGGGGACCGTCGCATCAAGGAGCTCGCGGAAGCCCGCCCGGTCGCCCCGGTCGAGGGCGAGCGCAGCCCGGGCCGCGATCGGGGCGACCGGGTCGAAGATGCCCAGCAGCGCGTCACTGGCCAGCTCCCCGTCCCCGGCGATCAGCTCCGGATAGTGGTGGTCGTCGCCCGTGTAGCAGCGCACGCCGGCCGGCAGCCTCCTTCGGATCTCGACCTCCCGTTCCGCGTCCAGCAGCGAGACCTTGATCCCGTCCACTTTCTCCGGGTGATCGGCGATGATCTTCAGGAAGACCTCCGAGGCCTCGTCCAGGTCGTGATGGCCCCAGTAGCCGGCCAGCGCCGGGTCGAACATGGGCCCGAGCCAGTGCAGTACGACCGGCCGGGCGCTCTGCCGGAGCAGCCCGCCGTACACCTCCAGGTAGTCCTCCGGCCCACCGGCCGACGCGGCCAGCGCGCGCGAGGCCATCAGGACGGCCGCCGATCCGCAGGCCTCCACGTGCGCGAGCTGTTCCTCGTAGGCGGCCGTGATCGCGGCGAGGGAGTGCGGGGCCCCGTCGGCAGGGAGCTGGTCGGTGCCCGCCCCGCAGACGATCCGGCCGCCCACCGCCCGGGCCTCGGCCGCCGAACGCCGCATCAGCTGCGCGGCGGTCGGCCAGTCCAGGCCCATCCCGCGCTGTGCGGTGTCCATGGCCTCGGCGACGCCGAGGCCCTGAGCCCACAACCGGTGGCGGAAGGCCAGTGTCGCGCCCCAGTCGACCCCGGGCCCCGCCGCCGGCGCGGCCACCGGATCGGCGACCACATGCGCGGCCGCGTAGAAGGTGCGGCTCCGGGCCGGGCCGCAGCCGAGCGGCGGGAGCGGAGCGGTGTTCGGCCGGTACGGGCGCGACCCGCCGTCCGCCGAGGGGAGCCGGATGCTCACAGGACCACCTCCGGCACCGGCAGCCGCCGGCCCTCGGCCGAGGAGCGCAGTCCCAGCTCGGCGAGCTGCACCCCGCGTGCCCCCGCCAGCAGGTCCCACCGCCATGGCTCGTCGAGCACTATGTGCCGCAGGAAGAGCTCCCACTGGGCCTTGAAGCCGTTGGCGGCGGGAGAGTTGTCGGGCACCTCCTGCCACTGGGAGCGGAAGGCCTCGGTTTGTGGCAGATCCGGATTCCACACCGGCTTGGGAGTCGCCCCGCGGTGCTGGACGCGGCAGCCGCGCAGGCCGGCGACGGCCGACCCGTGCGTACCGTCCACCTGGAACTCCACCAGCTCGTCGCGGTGGACCCGTACCGCCCAGGAGGAGTTGATCTGGGCGACCGCGCCGCCTTCCAGCTCGAAGATCCCGTACGCCGCGTCATCGGCCGTCGCCTCGTACGGTTTGCCCTCCTCGTCCCACCGGCGGCCGATGTGCGTGCGCGTCAGGGCCTGTACCGTGCGGACCCGGCCGAACAGCTCGTGGAGCAGATACTCCCAGTGCGGGAACATGTCGGCGACGATGCCCCCGCCCTGCTGCGCGCGGTAGTTCCACGACGGCCGCTGGGCGGGCTGCCAGTCGCCCTCGAAGACCCAGTATCCGAACTCGCCGCGCACGGACAGGATCTCGCCGAAGAAGCCGCCCTCGATCAGCCGCTTGAGCTTCAGCAGGCCCGGCAGGAACAGCTTGTCCTGGACCACGCCGTGCTTCGTGCCCGCCGCCGCGGCCAGCCGGGCCAGCGCCAGCGAGGACTCGAAGCCGAGCGCGGTCGGTTTCTCGCAGTAGACGTGCTTGCCGGCCGCTATGGCCTGCCGGACCGCCGACTCACGCGCGCTGGTGACCTGGGCGTCGAAGTAGATCTCGACCGCCGGATCCGCCAGCACCTCCTCAAGGTCGGTGCTCACCTGCTCCAGCCCGTGCCGCTCCGCGATGGCCCGCAGGGCAGGCTCCCGGCGCCCCACGAGCACCGGCTCCGGCCACAGGGCCGTGCCGTCGCCCAGATCCAGCCCACCCTGCTCGCGCAGGGCGAGCACGGACCGGACCAGGTGCTGGCCGTACCCCATGCGCCCCGTCACACCGTTCATGGCGATCTTGATCGTCCTGCGCTCCATGGCGTCCCCTCCTTCGTTCCGACGGTCGCCTTCTCGACCGGCGTCGATAGAAAGCGCTTTCACTGCGTCCAGGCTAGGGTCGGATTCATCGCGCCGACAAGACACGAACGAGTGATAGAAAGCGCTTTCTCTTTCGGGCATCATGGAGATCCACACACGGATGAGACGATGACCCGGAATCAGGAGAAGGAGGGCTGGATCATGGCGGTGACTCTCGCCGAAGTCGCGGCGCACGCGGGCGTGTCCCCCGCCACGGTCTCGCGCGTGCTCAACGGCGGATACCCGGTGGCAGGCACCACCCGGACCCGGGTGGAACAGGCCGTCGAAGAGCTCGGCTACATCGCCAACGGCCCCGCCCGCGCGCTCGCGGCCGCCACCTCCGACCTCGTCGGCGTCCTCGTCCACGACGTCGCGGACAGCTTCTTCGGGATCCTCGCCGGCTCCCTGCAGAGCGCCCTCGCGCCCCCGGGCCAGGGCGACGCCCGCCGCCTCGCCGTCGTCTGCAACACCGAAGGGGATCCCGCGGCCGAACTGGCCTACCTCACCCTGCTGGAGGGCCAGCGTGCCGGGGGCGTCGTCCTCACCGGCGGCGCCGCCGAGGACCCGGAGCACACCACCGCCCTCGCCGCCCGCGTCGCGCGGATGGCGGGCGCCGGCGCACCCGTGGTCCTCTGCGGGCGGCCCCCGCTGCCCGTGCCCGCCGAACTGCCCGTCGCCACCGTGATGTTCGACGACCACGGCGGCGCGTTCCGCCTCGCCGAGCACCTGCTGGCCCTCGGCCACCGGCACATCGCCTACATCGCCGGGCCGCCCGGCCTGAGCACCACCCGCGAACGCCTCGCCGGACACGAGGCCGCCCTGCTGCGGCACGACCCGGGCCTCCCCGAGGCCTGCGCCGAACTCACCGTGCACGCCGGGTTCGAGCGCTCGGCTGGCTACGACGCCGCCCGCGAGCTGCTGCGCCGCGGAGCACCCTTCACCGCGATCGCCGCGGCCAACGACACGGTCGCCACCGGGGCCGTCGCCGCCCTGCGCGAGGCGGGGATACGGATTCCCGAGGAGGTCTCCGTGGCCGGTTTCGACGACCTGCCGTTCTGTGCGGACACCGCCCCGGCCCTGACCACCGTCCGGATACCGCTGCGCGAGGCGGGCGCGCTGGCCGCACAACTCGTCACCGGACGCCGGGCGCTGCCGCCGGGCGGGATCACCACCCTGCCCACCGAGCTGATGGTGCGCGCCTCGACGGCCCCGCCCCCCGCCGCGGGGAGCGCACCATGAGGTACGCCTTCTCGACGCTCGGCCTGCCCGGCACGCCGCTCGACCGCAGCGCCGCACTGGCCGCCGCCCACGGGTACGAGGGGCTGGAACTGCGCGCCCACCCCGAGGAGCCCCTGCACCCCGCGAGCCCGACCGCCGACCGGGTCGCCGGCCTGCGCGCCCTCACTGCGGCGGGCGTCACCGTCCTCGGGGTCGCGGGCTACGCGCGAGTGGCCGCCGCCGGAGCGGACGAGCCGGTCCTCGCCGAACTACGGGCCCTGGTCCGGCTCGCCGCCGACCTGGAAGCGCGCTACGCAAGGGTCTTCCCGGGCGGCGCCGGCCTGCCCGCGGCGGCCGCCGACGCCCACGCCGTGCGCAGGCTGCGGGACGCGGCCCCCTTCGCCGAACGGCACGGCGTGCGGATCCTGCTGGAGACCCATGACTCCCACCGCACGGGAGCCGCCACCGCCCGGGTCCTGGAGCAGGTCGCGCATCCGGGCGCCGGAGCGCTGTGGGACGTACTGCACACCTGGCTGGGCAGCGAGTCGCCCGCCGAGTCGTGGCGGGCCCTGGCCCCGCACCTGGGCTACGTACAGGTGAAGGACGTGGCGTCGGCGCGCGAGCTCACCCCGCTCGGGCTCGGTTCCGGGGTGCTGCCCCTCGCCGAGGCGGTGGCAGCCCTACCGCGGGACGGCTGGCTCTGCTGGGAGTACGAGAAGCGCTGGTACCCCGAGGCGGCCGAGCTCCCCGGCCGGCTCGCGCGGGGCCGGGAGCACCTGGAGTGGCTGGTGGCCAGGACGCCGAGCGGTCCGGGCGCGGCCCGGTAAGCGCCGCCTGGTGGGCGCCGCCCGGTAGGCGCCGGGCCGGCCGCACCGCGGGAGGCCAGCCTGCGCTTCCCTCCCGCCGACGCAAGGACGCGTGAGTTGATCGAAACGATCAGTCAACCGGAGGGTCCCGTCTCAGGACCGGATGGTCAGGCACGGGAGCAGCTCCAGGTGCTGGCGGGGGCCCTCCCCGGGATCCGCGTCGGACAGCCGGTCCAGCAGCAGGCCCGCCGCCCGCGCGCCCACCTCGCGCTTGGCCGGCGCCACCGCCGACAGCGGCACGTCGGCCATCCCGGCTACCTCGTCGTCATACGTGATCACGGCCAGGTCCTCGGGGACCCGCACCCCCCGCGCCTGCAGCCGCGGGATCAGCATGATCGCGTCGGTGTCGCTGTGGATCAGCGCCGCGGTCACGCCGCCCGTCGTCACCGCCTCGCACAGGTACTCCAGCGTCCGCGAGAACAGGTCCGCGTCGGATACCGGGCCCGGCCCGGCCGGCGGCCACGGCGGCGCGGGTTCCAGGCCGAGCGCGGCCACGGCGGCCTCGTACCCGGCGCGCAGCCGCGTCGCCGTCGGAGTGGACCGGCTGGCGAGCGCGATCCGCTTGTGCCCCAGCTCCGCCAGGTGCTGTACCGCGCCGGCCGCGCCGTGCGCGTGGTCGGAGGCCACCCGGTCCAGCCCCGCCGCCGGATGCCCCGGCGGCGCCCACCGCTCCACCAGCACGGTGGGCACCGGGAGTTCCGCGGCCCACGCCCCCTCCCCGGGCCCGGGTGCGCCGGTCTCCCAGTTCGGCGTCAGCAGCAGCCCGTGCGCACCGGTGGAGACCAGCCGGTCCGCCTGGGTCCGGTCCTCGCCGGCCAGGTACCGGGTCAGCCCCACCGTCAGCCGCGCACCGCGCGCCTCGACCACCGCGCGGGCGCCCTGGACGACCTCGGCGTAGTAGTACTCGGTCGTGGGCACCACCATGCCGATCACCAGCCCCTCGCCGGCGCCCGCCGAACCGCCCGAACCGCCCCAACCGCCCGAGGCTGCGGCGGGAGCCACGGGCACCGCACCGGGCCCGGCCCAGCCCGGCCGCGCCTGCACCCGGCTGATCACCCCGTGCATCCGCTGGATCTCGCCCCGCGCCGCCATCGCCTCGATGTCCCGCCGCAGGGTCACGGGGGAGATGCCGAGCTCCTGGGCGAGCTCCGCCACGCGCACGCTGCCGCGCTCCCGGACGATCGCGAGTACCTGTGCCTGACGCTGGTTCACGTGTGGTCGCAAGGCGTCCCCCTGTGTTCTGGTGATGTGCGCGGCCCCATCATAGGGAATCGAACCGATCGATTCGATCGAATCCGTTCAACTGGTCATTGACGGCGCGGTCGGCGCGTTCATATATTCGGCGGCGTCCGGCACTTCACGGCATCTCGACCTCGTTCCGGGAGTCACCGCATGCTCACCTACGACCAGGACGGCTTCCGGCGCGCAGACCGCCCCCACCGCATCGTGTCCGGGGCGCTGCACTACTTCCGGGTCCACCCGGACCTGTGGGAGGACCGCCTGTCCCGGTTGCGTGCCATGGGGGTGAACACGGTGGACACGTACGTGCCGTGGAACTTCCACGAGGTCGCCCCGGGCAAGGCCGACTTCACCGGCTGGCGGGACCTGGGCCGGTTCCTGCGGCTGGCCCAGGGCCTGGGTCTGGACGCGATCGTGCGCCCGGGCCCGTACATCTGCGCCGAGTGGGACTTCGGCGGCCTGCCGGCCCGGCTGCTGGCGGGGGACACGCCGGGCCTGCGCAGCTCCGATCCCCGGTTCCTGGCCGAGGTGGACGGCTGGTTCGACCAGGTCGTGCCCGAGCTGCTGCCGCTGCTCGCGGGCGCCGGCGGGCCGGTGGTGGCCGTCCAGATCGAGAACGAGTACGGCTCGTACGGAAACGACCGGGGCTACCTGAGCCACCTCGAACAGGGCCTGGTGCGGCGCGGCGTGGACTGCCTGCTGTTCACGGCGGACGGCGCCGAGGACGCGATGCAGCAGGGCGGCGCGGTGCCCGGCCGGCTGGCCACCGCCACCTTCGGGGCGCGTCCGGCCGAACGCCTGGAGGTGCTGCGCCGCTACCAGCGGACCGGCCCGCTGATGGCCATGGAGTTCTGGATCGGCTGGTTCGACCACTGGGGCGAGGACCATCACGTCCGGGCCGTGGAGGAAGTGGCCGGCTCGCTCGACGAACTCCTCGCCACCGGCGCCTCCGTGAGCCTGTACATGGCCCACGGCGGCACGAACTTCGGCTTCTGGGCGGGCGCGAACCACACCGGCTCCCGCCCGGAGGAGCCCGGCTACGAGCCCACGGTGACCAGCTACGACTACGACGCCCCGATCGGCGAGGCGGGCGAACTCACTCCGAAGTTCCACGCGTTCCGCGAGGTCATCGGCGCGTACGTACCGCTGCCGGACGGCCCGCCGCCCGCCCCGCTGCCGCGCATCACCCCCGCCCTCGCGACCCCCGCGGGGACCGCGGCGCTGCTGTCCGCCCTCGACCTCCTCGGCGGCGCAACGGTGTCGCGTCCTGCGCCGGAGCCCATGGAGGAGCTGGGCCAGAGCCACGGCATGATCCACTACCGGACCACGATCACCGGCCCCCGCCCCGCGATGCCCCTCCGGATCGACGGCCTCGGCGACCGCGCGTACGTCTTCGCCGACGGAGCACCGCTCGGCGTACTGGACCGCAACGCCCCCGACGAGGGCCTGGACCTGGCCGTCGGCGAAGCGGGCGTGGCCTTGGACATAGTGGTCCGCGCGCAGGGCCGGGTGAACTACGGACCGCTGATCGACGACCGCAAGGGCATCCGGCGCGGCGTGCGCCACGGCCACCAGCAGCTGTACGCCTGGGAGATCCGCACCCTGCCCCTCACCGACCCGACCGGCCTCGACTGGACGGCGGCGCGGGCGACCGCGGTGCCCGGCCCGGCCTTCCACCGGTTCACCCACCTCCTCCCGGACGCGCCGGCCGACGGATTCCTGGACCTCTCCGGCTGGGGCACCGGCCTGATCTGGCTGAACGGCTTCCTCCTGGGCCACTACGACACCCCGCGCGGCCCCCAGCGCACCCTCTACGCCCCCGCACCCCTGTGGCGGAACGGCGACAACGAGATCATCATCCTGGAACTGGAGAACCCCGGCACCCAACTCCCGCTGCGCGACCGGCCCGACCTGGGCCGGACCAAGGTCGTCACCCTTCAGTGAGAGCGGCTGAAGCCGGGGAACCGGTCTGCCTAGACTGGCCGCTCGGCTGATCACGTACCCGGACGACGCGGAGGAACCAAACGCATGCGCCATCTCCCCCTGGGCAGTTCAGGTCTGCGGGTCTCCGCCATCGGGCTCGGCTGCAACAACTTCGGCGGCCGCCTCGACGCCCGGGCCACCCGCGCCGTCGTCGACGCGGCGCTCGACGCGGGCATCACCCTCCTCGACACCGCCGACATCTACGGCGGCCTCGGCGGCTCCGAGACCCACCTCGGCCAGGCCCTCAAGGGCCGCCGCGACCAGGTCGTCCTCGCCACCAAGTTCGGCTACGCGGGCATGGACATGAAGTACGGGCCCGCCGCCGGAGCCCGCGGCGGCCGCGCCTACATCCGGCGCGCCGTCGAGGAATCCCTGCGCCGCCTGGGCACCGACCACATCGACCTCTACCAGCTGCACAGCCCCGACCCGGCCACCCCGATCGCCGAGACCCTGGCCGCGCTCACCGAGCTCGTCACCGAGGGCAAGGTCCGCTACATCGGCCACTCCAACCTCACCGGCTGGCAGCTCGCCGAAGCCGCCCACACCGCCCGCGAAACCGGAGCGGCACCCTTCGTGTCCGCCCAGAACGAGTGGTCGCTGCTGGAGCGGTCCGCCGAGCGCGAACTCGTCCCCGCGGCCCTGCACTACGGGGTCGGCGTGCTCCCGTACTTCCCGCTCGCCAACGGCCTCCTCACCGGCAAGATCCGCCGCGGCGCGCCCGTCCCGGCCGGCTCCCGCCTCGAAGGCCGCGACACCTACCTCACCGAGCAGCGCCTCGACGTCGTCGAAGCGCTCGCCGCGCTCGCCGAGAAGTACGGCCGCAGCGTCCTCGAACTCTCCATCGGCTGGCTCTCCGCCCGGCCGGGCTGCGCCTCCGTCATCGCCGGAGCCACCTCCGCCGAGCAGGTACGAGCCAACGCGGCCGTCGCCGACCGGCCGCTGGAGGCCGAGCTGCTCGCCGAGATCGACGCCATCGCCCCGGCCGTCGCCTGACCGCCGGAACCGGGGTCCTCCCGCTCAGGACGTGATGTCCTTGCGGGAGAACCCCCGGAAGGCGAGGGCGAACAGCACCAGCGCGTACGACACCGACACCGCCACCCCCTTCACCATCCCGGCCCACTCCAGCTGCGGCTGGAGCGCGTCCGCCCACGCGAACTGCCAGTGCGCCGGCAGGAACTCGCGCCACGACCCGAGCGCCGTCACCGCGTCCAGCACGTTGCCGACGATCGTCAGCCCGACCGCACCGCCCACCGCGCCCAGCGGCGCGTCCGTCCGCGTCGACAGCCAGAAAGCCAGCCCCGCCGTCACCAGCTGCGACACGAAGATGAAGGCGACCACCAGCGCGAGGCGCGGCACCGTGTCCCCGGCCGCCAGCGAGCCACCCGTCGGGAGTTTCAGCGGCCCCCACCCGTACGCGGCCGTGCCCGCCGCCAGCGCCACCACCGGCAGAAGCACCATCGCCGCCAGGCTGAACCCGAGCGCCACGACCAGCTTGCTCCACAGCAGCCGGGCCCGCGGCACCGGCGAGGCCAGCAGATAGCGCAGCGAGGACCAGCTCGCCTCCGAGGCCACCGTGTCCCCGCAGAACAGCGCCACCGGCACCACCAGCAGGAACCCGGCCGACACGAACAGACACGTCGCCGCGAAGTTCGCCCCCGAGGCGGTGGCCGTGTCGATCAGCGTGATCCGCCCGTCCCCGCCGCCCCGGCTGCCGGGGCCGCCCCCCACCGCGAACGCGACGATCAGGATGAACGGCAGCGCGGCCAGCACCCCGCCCATCACCAGCGTCCGCCGCCGTCGCCACTGCCGCAGCGCCTCCACGCGCAACGGCAGCGTACGGCCCGCCCGGTAGCCGGGCGCCACCTCCCGCGGGACCTCCACCGTGCTCATGCCGGACCTCCGATCAGGGTGAGGAACGCGTCCTCCAGCCGGCGGTGCGGCCCCACCCCGCTCACCGGTACCTCCAGCCGTACGAGTTCGGCGATCAGCCCGGCGGCCGTCGCGCCTTCGAGCCGTACGAGCAGCCCGTCATCGGCGGCCGTCACCGCACCCACTCCCTCCAGGGCCGCCACCTTCTCGACGACCACCTCGTCCACCGGCCCGGCCAGCGTCACCAGCAGGGTGTCCCCGCCGCCCGTGATCTCGGCGACCTCGCCCGCCTGCACCAGCCGCCCCCGGTCCATGACCACCAGGTGCGTGCAGGACTGCTCCACCTCCGACAGCAGGTGGCTGGAGACGATGACCGTCCGTCCGCCGGCGGCGTAACGGATCATCACGTCCCGCATCTCCCGGATCTGCGGCGGGTCCAGACCGTTCGTCGGCTCGTCGAGGATCAACAGGTCCGGCATCCCGAGCATGGCCTGCGCGATCGCGAGCCGCTGGCGCATGCCCTGCGAGTACGTGCGCACCGCCCGCTCCAGCGCGTCGCCGAGCCCGGCGATCTCCAGGGCCTCCTCCATGTGCGAATCCTCGGCCGGGCGGCCGGTGGCCTGCCAGTACAGCTCCAGGTTGGCCCGGCCCGTCAGGTGCGGCAGGAATCCCGCGCCCTCCACGAAGGCCCCGACCCGCGACAGCACCGGGGCCCCGGCCCGCACCGCGTGCCCGAACACCCGGATCTCCCCGGCGTCCGGCGAGATCAGCCCCATCAGCATCCGCAGGGTGGTCGTCTTCCCGGCGCCGTTCGGCCCGAGGAGCCCCAGCACCTGCCCCTTCTCCACCCGGAACGACAGGTCCCGCACGGCGTACCGGTCCTGTGCCTTCGCGTACTTCTTCGTCAGTCCGGTGATTTCCAGTGGTACGTCGGCCAGGTCGGCCTCCGGCTTCGGTACGCCGGCCCGCGCCCCCTCGGCCCCCCGGCCGGCCCTCCGCAGCCCGAGCAGCGCCGCGGCCAGCGCCGCCGCGCCCAGCGGCAGCCCCCACGTCCAGGCGGGCAGCCCGGCCGCCGCGGTCCGCACCCCGGCGGCGACGGGGACGGACAGGGCGCCCTGCGCCGACACCGTGTAGGTGGCGGGCGCGGCGGGCGTGGCATAGGCGAGGTCGGTCGAGGCGACCACCAGCCGCAGCCGGTGCCCCGCCTCGACGGCGTGGTCGACCGCGGGCAGCCGCAGCTCGACGGTCGCGCCCTGCTGCGCGTTCTCCACCCGTACCGGAGCCACCAGCTGACTGGGCAGCACCTGCTGGCGGCCGTCGGTCCCCACGTCGTAGACCTTGCCGAACAGCACGGCCGAGCCGTCCGCGGCCGTCGACCTCACGTTCAGGGTTACCGTCGGCGTCCCGGTGATCCGCACCTGCCTCGCCAGCGGCTCGGAATCGAAGCGGGCGTTCTGCCCGGGGAAGTCCAGCGAGAGCCCGGCTCCGAAGGCGGCGAGCTGTCCGCCGAGGCCGGGCAGCGAGGACAGCGCGGGCGGGGCGCCGCCCGCCGGATTGGCGAAACTCTGCTCGCGCCCGGTCAGCGCGAACTCCTGCGGGCCGGACGTGAGCCCGGGGTACCGCCCGCCGCTCGCGCCGCGCAGCTGGACCTGCCCGTCGGTGGAGTCGATTCCGCCGGAGCGCGAGACGCGGAACGCCGGGCCGGTGTCGGCGCCCTCGTCCCCCTTGAGGTAGCGGTCGAACCAGGCCGTCACCCGGGCCTCGACCCGGGCGGCCTCGCGCATGCCGCCGTCGTGCCCGCCGGCCGCCCAGTCCACGGAGACGGGCGCGCCGTTCGCCGCGATGGCCTTGGCCATGGCATCGGCCTGGTCCAGCGGGAAGAGGGAGTCGTCCTGGCCCTGCACGATGAGGGCCGGAACCTTGATCTTGGCGCCGACGGCGGAGGGGCTGCGCTGCTCCAGCAGCGCCCGGGCCTCGGGGTCGGGCTTTCCGGCCACCGCGACCCGCTCGTACATGGCGCAGAGCTCCGGCTGGAACCGGCCGCAGCCGGGCGCGGCGAGCGGATCGGGGGCCTGCGGGCCCTGCTGCGAGGGCTGCATCCCGCCGGAGGAGCCGGTGGTGAAGAAGACCCCGGACCACAGCTTCTTGAAGACGCCGTTCGGGAAGAGGGAGTCCGCGAGGTTCCAGTAGGTGATCTGCGGAGCGATGGCGTCCACGCGGCGGTCGTAGCCGGCGGCGAGCAGCGATACCGCCCCGCCGTAGGAGGCGCCCGACACGCCGACGCGCGGATCGCCGTCCCCGTCGAGCTGCACCTCGGGGCGCGCCGCGAGCCAGTCGACGAGCCGGGAGACGTCCTTGACCTCGTGTTCGGGATCGTTGAGCCCGATCCGGCCGCCCGAGCGGCCGAAGCCGCGCGCCGACCAGGTCAGGACGGCGTATCCGTCGCGGGCCAGTTGTTCGGCCTGCTCGCGCACGTCGTCCTTGCTGCCGCCGAAACCGTGTCCGAGCAGCACGGCGGGACGTCTCTTCCCGCCGCCGTCCCCGTTGCCGGCCGTGAAGTACGAGGTGTCGATGGCGGCATCGGGCATGTCCAGGACGGCGTCCTGGCGGTGCACGGCCGGAGCGTCGCCGGCGGCGGCCGAGGCCGTCCACGTGCCGGCCCCCGCGACGACGGCGAGGGCGGCGGCGCCGGCGAGCAGGCGGTTCCGGCGTCGCCCGGGCAGTCGGAGCTTCATACGGGAACCCTAAACGGCCGGGTGCCCGCGCCCGAGCGCCCGAAGGGGGATGTCCCGCACTTCCCGAGGAGTACTCCGGCGGCCGTCGAGTACCGCGCCTGCGGTACACGAGCCCCGCGGGCACGGAGCCGCGACCTGCGCGGTGCGCCCGTCGGCGGGAGGATGGCCGCATGCTGCTGGCCGAGCTCGCGCGCGTGTCCCGGGAGGTCGCCGAGACCTCCGCCCGGTCCCGGAAGACCGCCCTGCTCGCGGAGGTCTTCGCCGCCGCGCCCCCGGAGGAGGCCGCCCTGGTCATCTCCTACCTCGCCGGGCGGCTCCCGCAGGGCCGCCCCGGCGTCGGCTGGCGGCTGCTCGCCCGGCAGGTCGAACCGGCGGCGGGGCCCGCCCTGACCGTGCGCGCAGTGGACCAGGCGGTGACCGAGCTGGCCGCCGCCACCGGCCCGGGGTCCCTGGCCCGCCGGCGCCGCATCCTCGACGACCTGTTCGGCGCCGCCACCGCCGGGGAACAGGCCTTCCTGCGCAGCCTGCTGTCCGGCGAGGTCAGGCAGGGCGCGCTGGACGCGGTGGCCCTGGAGGGGGTGGCCGCGGCCGCCGGGGTACCGGCCGCCGACCTGCGCCGCGCCGTCATGCTGGACGGCTCGCTGCCCCGGGTCGCGGCGGCCGTGCTGGCCGGCGGAGCGCCGGCGCTGGGCGGCGTCACCCTGCGCGTCGGGCAGCCCGTACAGCCCATGCTGGCGGCGAGCGCCGCATCGGTCGCCGAGGCCCTGGCCGCGCTCGGGCCCTGCGCGGTGGAGGAGAAGCTCGACGGGATCCGGGTCCAGGTCCACCGCGAAGGGGACGACGTGCGGGTCTACACGCGCTCCCTGGACGAGATCACCGCACGGCTGCCGGAGGTGGCCGAGCTGGCCCGGTCGCTGCCGGGGGAGCGGTTCATCCTCGACGGGGAGGTCATCGGCCGTTCGGGGGACGGCCGCCCCGTCCCCTTCCAGGAGATCGCGAGCCGGGTCGGCTCCCGCGTCGACGTCGAGGCCGCCCGGCGGACCCTGCCGGTCGTCCCCTTCTTCTTCGACGTCCTGGCCGCGGCGGACGAGGTGCTCCTGGACCGCCCCGTCCGCGAGCGGTACGAGGTCCTCGCCGCCCTCGTACCCGAGCACGCCCGCGTCCGCAGGCTCGTGGTCGAGGACCCGCCGGCGCAGGCCGCCGAGGCGGAGGAGTTCTGGGCCGAGACGCTGCGCCGCGGGCACGAGGGCGTCATGGTCAAGGGGCTGGACTCGGCCTACGCGGCCGGGCGGCGCGGCCGGCACTGGCTCAAGGTGAAGCCGGTGCACACCCTGGACCTGGTGATCCTCGCCGCCGAATGGGGGCACGGACGGCGCACCGGCCTGCTCTCGAACCTGCACCTGGGGGCGCGGGCCGCAGACGGCACGTACGCCATGCTCGGCAAGACCTTCAAGGGGCTCACGGACGAGATGCTGCGCTGGCAGACCGGGGCGCTGCGCGCGCTCGCGGTCTCGGACGACGGGTTCACGGTGCGGGTGCGGCCCGAGCTGGTGGTGGAGATCGCCTACGACGGCCTGCAGCGCTCCCCCCGCTACCCGGCCGGGGTCGCCCTGCGGTTCGCGCGGGTGCTCAGGCACCGCCCGGACAAGAGCGCCGAGCAGGCTGACACGGTGGAGACGGTGCTCGGGGGCGGCGCCGACAGCTGATTTTGCCTCAGAGGCAAGACGGTTTGCCAGGCAGGCAAGTCTCTGGCTCAATCGGGGCATGACAACCGGTCCTGCCCCCGGCCCCGAAGACGCGGCCGCCCCCGAAGACACGGCCGACGACCTGCCCGCGGTGGCCCCGCAACTGCGGGACCTGCGTCGCCGCGCCGGACTCACCCTGGAGGCCGCCGCAGCCCGGGCCCGGCTCTCGCCCGCCCACCTGTCCCGCCTGGAGACCGGCCGGCGCCAGCCCTCGCTGCCGCTGCTGCTCGCGCTCGCCCGCACCTACGGGACGACCGTTTCCGAGCTGCTCGGCGAGACCCCGGCGGTCGCCGATCCCATCGTACGGGCCGGCGGACCGGGTGCCCGCGAGGCCGACGGCTGGACGTACTGGCAGGCGGGCGGTTCCGGGCGCGGCATGCAGGCGCTGCGCGTGCACGTCCCGCAGGGCCGCAGCCAGGGCGAGCTGGTCCGCGTCCATCCGGGCGAGGAGTGGCTGTACGTCCTGGGCGGGCGGCTGCGGCTGCACCTGGGGGAGGCCGAGCACCTGCTGGAACCGGGGGACAGCGCGCACTTCGACTCGCTCACCCCGCACCGCATCGCGGCCGCCGCCCCCGGCGGAGCCGACCTGCTGTTCGTCCACACCCTGCTCCAGAGCAGCCTCGCCGGGCTGTGCCTGGGTGCCGGCGCCACCACCCCGCACCACCGATAGCCGAGGAGTCGTACCCGTGCCCGAGACCAAGGCCGAGACCGCCGAGTCCAGGATCGAGCCCAAGATCGAGTCCAAGTTCCCCCGCGGCCTGGTGATCAGGCTGATCGCCTACTTGTTCGTCGGTCACCTCTTCGCCTTCTTCGTCTACCTCCTCTTCGTCCTGGGCGCCCGGAACCAGTAGGGGATCCTGTAACGGAGGAGGCCCGGCAGACTCTGGAAACATGCAGGTCCTGTCGCTACCCTCCGCGCATGATTTCCACGGTTGTCTGGGGTACCGGCAACGTCGGCCGTTTGGCCATCCGCGCGGTCGAGGCCCATCCAGCGCTGAAACTCTCCGCAGTCATCGTCCACGATCCAGCCAAGGTCGGCCGCGACGCGGGTGAACTCGGCGAGCTCGACCGCCCCTTGGGCGTCGAGGCCACCGACGACATCGAGGCCGTGCTGGCCGCCCGCCCCCGGGCCGTGGTGTACGCGGCCTCCGGGGACGTCCGGCCCGACGACGCGCTCGCCGACATCACCCGGGCGATCCGGTCCGGCGCTGTCGTCGTCAGCCCCGCCCTCTACCCGCTCTACGACCACCGCGGCGCACCACCGGAGTTCCGCGATCCGGTGCTGGCGGCCATCGCGGAGGGCGGCGGCTCGCTCTTCGCCTCGGGCGTCGACCCCGGCTGGGGCAACGACGTCCTCCCGCTCCTGATCAGCGGACTCGGCACCACCATCGACGCCATCCGCTGCCAGGAGATCTTCGACTACTCCACCTACGACCAGCCGGACTCCGTCCGCTACCTCGTCGGCATGGGCCAGCCCATGGAGTACGAGCCGATGATGCTCATGCCCTCGATCCCGACCATGGTGTGGGGCGGCCAGATACGCATGATGGCCCGGGCCCTCGGCGTCGAACTCGACGAGATCCGCGAGACGGTGGACCGGCGTCCGCTCGACACCACGGTGACCACCGGCACGATGGGCGAGTTCGAGGCCGGCACCCAGGGGGCGATCCGCTTCGAGGTGCAGGGCATCGTCGAGGGCGAGCCCCGCATCGTCATCGAGCACGTCACCCGCATCCACGCCTCGTGCGCGCCGGACTGGCCCACTCCGCCCGACGGCGGCGACGGCGCCCACCGGGTCGTCATCGAGGGCCGGCCGCGCATCGAGGTCACCGTCGAGGCCACCGACGAGGGCGAGAACCGATCGGCCGGCGGCAACGCCACCGCCGTCGGCCGCCTGGTGAGCGCCATCGACTGGCTCGTCGAGGCCGGTCCCGGACTGTACGACGCCCTCGACATCCCGCTCCGCCCCGCCATCGGCAGACTCGGAAGGAAACAGCCATGAGGATCGACGTCCCCGAAGGGCAGCACCCGATCGAGTACGTGTGGGGGGACATGGTCCCCGGTATCGGGATGGCCGCCGCCAACTTCTCCCTGTCGGTGTACGCCCACACCACCCTGGGCCTGCGGGAGTTCGAAGCCGCCCGGCTGCGCGTGGCGCAGATCAACGGGTGCGTCTTCTGTCTGGACTGGCGTACCGACCGGGACGGGGAGAAGGTCGAGGAGGAGTTCTCCGACGCGGTCACGGAGTGGCGCACCACGGACCGCTTCGACGAGCGCACCCGGCTGGCCGCGGAGTACGCCGAGCGGTACACCCTCGACCACCACGGTCTCGACGACGAGTTCTGGGAGCGGATGACCGCTCACTACAGCCAGTTGGAGATCGTGGAGCTGACGATGAGCATCGGGTCCTGGCTGGCCTTCGGCCGCCTCAACCACGTGCTCGGCCTGGACAGCGTCTGCGTGCTGCCGGGGCACTGAGCGGCGGATCGCCCATGGACGAGGGGCCGTTCGGTTCTTCCGAACGGCCCCGGCCGCTGGGGGGGAGGACGCGGCCCTACCGGAGGTCGGTGGCGATGATCTTCTCGATGTTGCGCTCGGCGAGTGCCGTGATGGTGACGAACGGGTTGACGCTGGTGTTGCCGGGGATCAGTGCTCCGTCGATCACGTACAGGCCGGTGTAGCCGTGCAGGCGCCCGTAGTTGTCGGTGGCCTTGTTCAGGACCGCACCGCCGAGCGGGTGGTAGGTGAGGGTGTCGTTCCAGATCTTGTTCCCACCGAACAGGTCGGTCCGGTAGATCGTCCCCTCCTTCGAGTTGATCTTGTCGAAGATGGTCTTGGCCATGTCGATGGAGGACTGCTTCCAGGCCGTCTGCCAGCTCAGCTCGGCGGCCCCCGTCGCGGCGTTCCAGGTGAACTCGCCGCGGTTCGGGTTCTTCGTGATCGACAGGTAGAAGGAGGCGTACGTCTCGATCCCCGTCGGGAGGGGCGCGACCTCGGCGAACGCGCCGCCGGCGTCCCAGTTGTCGATGCCGGAGCACGGGATCGTCGACTGGAGTTTGCCGGTCGCGTCCCACATGTGGTTGGCGCGGCCGCACATGACGTTGCCGTTCTCGCCCCAGCCCTTGCCGACCTCGCCGTTGAGGTTCGGCAGTGCGCCGGTGGCCTTGAGCTTGACCAGGAGCTTGCTGGTGCCGACGCTGCCCGCGGCGAAGAACACCCGGTCCGCGGTCACGGTCTTCGTGGCCACCGTGTCGCCGGTGGTGTTGATCTGGTCGATGGTCACGGTGTAGCCGCCGCCCGCCGCCGGGGCGACCGAAGTGACCTTGTGCAGCGCCGAGATGGTCACCCTGCCCGTGGCCCTGGCCTGGGCGAGGTAGGTCTTGACCAGCGACTTCTTGCCGTGGTTGTTGCCGTACAGGATCTCGCCGTCCAGGGCCGACTTCGTGGCGGTGCCGGCGGCCTCCTGCTTCATGTAGTCCCAGTCGTACACGTCGGGGACGAAGGTCCACGCGAAGCCGGAACGCTGGGCGTGCTTGCGGCCGACCCGGGAGAACTGGTAGCAGTCGGCGGTTTCGAACCAGGCCGGGTCGACCATGCCCACCCCGAGCCCGGCGTTGGCCCGGGGGTAGTACGTCGAGTACATCTCCTCGGCGTCCACCGAGGGGAGGACGGCGCTGAAGTTGGCGCGCTTGGGCGTGACCGCCATGCCGCCGTTGACCAGCGACCCGCCGCCGACGCCGCGGCCCTGGTAGACCGTGATGCCGGCGAAGTCCTCGGCGTCCAGGATCCCCGTGTACTTGGGGACGTCCTTGTCGATGGGGAAGCCGAGGAAGTTGCTCAGCGGTGCCTTGGTGCGGGTGCGCAGCCAGAAGGACCGGTAGTCCGGGCTGGTCACCTTCGGGAAGATCTTGCCGTCCGAGCCCGGGGTGTCCCAGGACATGCCCATCTCGATCATCTGTACGTCGACGCCCGCCTGGGCCAGGCGCAGCGCCGCGACGGAGCCGCCGTAGCCGGTTCCGATGACCAGGGCGGGTACGCGGGCGCCGTTGTCGATGGCGGCGGGGGCGGCGACTGTCTGCGCCCGGGCGGCCGGGGACATGTGGCCCGCCAGGGTCACCGCCCCGAGAATAGAACTTGTTCTAGCAATGAATCCACGACGTGAAAATCCACGCGAGTCTTTTCCGGGCAGGGCTTTGTCACTCATGTGACGTTCCTCACTCTCGGCTGAATGGGAACGAGTTCTACTGCCGCTCTCGTGTGAAGTCACTACATACGTCTAGGTAACTTTCGGTCGGTCATGTAACAGAGGGAGGGGGCCGGCGGCGTCGGACCCAGCCGAGCACGAGCACGGAGGCGACCGCCGCGAACGCGCACCAGGTGGAGGCGAATTCCAGCCGCCACAGCGCTGAGCAGGCCAATGCCCCGGCGGCCAGCACCACGCCGAGGAGGCGCAGCCACCGGTCTCCGGCGAGCAGGAGGGCGCCGAGCGTGGCGAACAGATAGCCCGTCAGGGCCAGTGGCATCCACGGAACATTCACGCCGTAGCCCAGGGCGTGCCCCCGGATCTCGGCGGTCACCGGCCGGGTCGCGAGACAGTACGAGAGCACGCCGGCAGTGGCGAGACCGGCGGCCGCCGGCCCCCACAGGCGGCGCCGGACCTCCGGCGCGGCGGCGAGCAGCACCCCGAACGCCACCCAGACGGGCAGCACCGGCAGGGCGATCACCGCCCAGGCCGTCGCGGCCGGGGAGCAGCCGCCGCCCGAAGCCCAGACGGCGGCCTCCACCAGCTGGTGCACGCCCAGCAGCAGCGGCAGCGTGGCCACGGGCAGATCGCGCGGCCGCCGCGCGCGCACCGCCCCCGCCACGCAGACGAGCCCGACGGCGGTGATGACCGTGCCCGCCGTCAGATCGGCCGTCGCGCTCCAGCACATGCCGCCCCGCTACGCCGGGGCCGGCCGCCGCGTCCCGGTCACGGTCGCCGCCCTTCCTCCCGCGGGGGTTCGAGCGGTGGAGCCGTCACCGCGCAGTGCGTGTGGCACTGCGGGTGGCAGGCCCCGGGCACGGGCGAGCGTACGGTCGCCCAGGCCACGGCGGCGCCGGCCACGAGCGCCCCCGCGCACCAGGGCATGGCCCGTCCGAAGGCCGCGTCGAACTCGGCCGCCGAGCGGTAGGCCTCCGGCCCCATTCCGGCCAGCAGCGGCAGCGCCGCCACCGCGAGGAGGCCGGCCACGCGGGCGGCCGCGTTGTTGATGCCGCTGGCCAGACCCGCCCGGCCCGGATCCACCGAGGCCAGCACGGTCGCGGTCAGCGGGGCCACCAGCGTCACCAGGCCCAGGCCCATCACGACCATCGCCGGCAGCACGTCCCGTACGTACGAGGCCTCCGGCCCCACCCGCAACATCAGCAGCATCCCGCCCGCGCACACCAGCGGGCCCACGGTCAGCGGGATCCGCGGCCCGATCCGCTCCCCGACCTCCCCCGCCCGGGCCGAGAGCAGCAGCATCAGCGCGGTGGTCGGCAGCATCGCCGCCCCGGCGGCCAGCGCCGAGTAACCGGACACCACCTGGAGCTGGAGCACGACGAGGAAGAAGAAGCCGCCGAGGGCCGCGTACACGAACAGGGTGACCACGTTGACCGCGGTGAACAGCCGGGACGAGAAGATGGCCGGCGGCATCATCGGCTCCGCCCGCCGCCGCTCGAGCCGGACGAACGCCCCGGCCAGCAGGAGCCCGAGCGACGCCGCGCCGATCACCGGTCCGGCGGCGGACCGCGCCTCGATCAGCGCGTACGTGACCAGCGCCAGGGCCGCCGCGCCCAGCACCGACCCGGCGATGTCGAACCGCCCGTGCGCCTGCGGGTCCCGCGATTCCGGTACGTGGCGCAGCGCCACAGGGACGCACAGCGCGGCCAGCGGCACGTTCAGCAGGAACACCCAGCGCCAGCCGGGCCCGTCCACCAGCCAGCCGCCGAGGAACGGCCCCACGGCCGCCCCCACCCCGCCCAGCCCCGACCACAGGCCCACCGCCCGGCCCCGGTCCTCGGCGCGGATGGAGCCCTGGATCAGCGCGAGGGAGCCGGGCGTCAGCAGGGCGCCGCCGATGCCCTGGAGGGCGCGGGCGGCCACGAGGATCCCGGCGTTCGGGGCGATCCCGCACAGCAGGGAGCCCACCGCGAACCACACCACGCCGAGCACGAACACCCGGCGCCGCCCGAACCGGTCGCCGAGCGCCCCGCCGACGAGGATCAGCCCGGCCAGGGTCAGCAGGTAGGCGTTGACCGTCCACTGGAGCACGGCCAGATCGGCGCCGAGGTCCCGCCCGATGCGGGGGAGGGCGACGTTGACCACCGTCGAGTCCAGCAGGGCCATGCTCGACCCGAGCACGGTGGTGAGCAGGATCCACCGGCCCTGCGCGGACGCGAGCGGGACCTCGGGGCCTGCGGGGGGTGCGGCGGGCGCGGTCATGACTTCAGGCTGGCGCGCGCGGCCGCGAAGGGCCACCGGGAGGGCGACCGCGAAGGGCCACCGGGAGGGCGACCGGGAAGGGCGGGGCGGCTCAATAGGCCCCCTTGTAATGGACATGACCTCTCGTTCACCATGACCCGCGCACGTCACGCGCACACCCTTCCCGCACAACCCGCACACACGGCGTACGAGGAGACCACACGTGGCCCCACGCAACAGGCGTTCCTTACGCGCGGCGCTAGCCGCCCTCACCTCGGTCCTGCTCCTCCCGGTCGGCGCGGGCGTCGCCGTCGCCGCACCGGACCCCCGGCCCGCCCCCAGCGCCGCCGAACGCAAGATCGAACCCAAGCTCCGCACCCAGCTCGAGGAAACGCCCAAGGCCGTCTTCTGGGTCTACCTCGACAGCGCCGCCGACCTCAGCGCCGCAGGCGGGCAGAAGACCCGCGCCGCCAAGGCCGAGACCGTGCTCCGGGCCAAGAAGGACCACGCCGCCCGCACCCAGGCCGACGTGATCAAGGCCCTGGAAGGCGCCAAGGCCGAATACACCTCGTACTGGATCGTCAACGCCGTCCGCGTCGTCGGCAGCGAGAAACTCGCAGGCACCCTCGCGCAGCGCCCCGAGGTCTCCCGGATCGACGCCGACGACAAGGTCGACCTCCCCAAACCCGCGGGGGGCAGCCGGGAGAAGACCGCCGCCGATGCCGTCGAGTGGAACATCGACCGCATCAAGGCCCCCCAGGTCTGGGAGCAGGCGGGCGTGCGCGGCGAGGGCATCGTCGTCGCCAACATCGACAGCGGCGTGGACTACACGCACCCGGCCGTCAACAACCAGTACCGCGGCAAGAGCGCGGACGGCTCCTACGACCACAACTACAACTGGTTCGACCCGGCCGGCGTCTGCGCCGCGGCCGCCCCCTGCGACAACAACGACCACGGCACCCACACCATGGGCACCATGGTCGGCGACGACGGCGGCAACAACAGGATCGGTGTCGCGCCCGGCGCCAAGTGGATCGCCGCCAAGGGCTGCGAGACCAACTCCTGCTCCGAGGCCTCCCTCCTCGCCTCCGGACAGTGGATCGTCGCCCCGACCGACCTGCACGGCCAGAACCCGCGGCCCGACCTCGCCCCGCACGTCGTCAACAACTCCTGGGGCAGCGCCGCACACGACGACTGGTACCAGCAGATCGTCGACGCCTGGCGGGCCGCCGGCATCTTCCCTGCCTTCTCCAACGGCAACTCCGGCCCGAGCTGCGCCACCAGCGGCTCACCCGGCGACTACGCGAGCTCCTACAGCTCCGGCGCCTTCGACATCAACAACGCCATCGCCTCCTTCTCCTCGCGCGGCGCCGGCCCCGGCGGCATCCTCAAGCCCAACATCGCCGCCCCCGGCGTGAACGTGCGCTCCTCCGTCCCCGGCGGCGGGTACGAGGCCTTCTCCGGCACCTCCATGGCCTCCCCGCACACCGCGGCCACCGTGGCCCTGCTCTGGTCCGCCGCGCCCGCCCTCGAAGGCGACATCGCGCAGACCGAAGCCCTCCTCGACGGCACCGCGCAGGACACCGACAGCGCCCAGTGCGGTGGCACCGCCGCCGACAACAACGTCTTCGGCGAGGGCCGGCTCGACGCCCTCGCCGCGGTGAACGGCGCCCCACGTGGCGCCATCGGCGCGCTCGCCGGAACCGTCCGCTCCGGCGGCGCACCGGTCGCCGGCGTCAAGGTCACCGCCGACGGCCCGATCGACCGTACGACGACCACCGCGGCCGACGGCACCTACCGCTTCGCCTCCCTCTCGGTGGGCGACTACACCGTGACCGCGGCCAAGTTCGGATACGCGCCGCAGACCGCCGGCGTGGCGGTGACCGAGAACGCCACCGCCACCGGCGACTTCAGCCTCACCCAGGCGGCCTCCGGCAAGCTCACCGGTACGGTCTCCTCCGCCGCCGGGCCCGCCGCGGGCGCCACCGTCACCATCGCCGACACCCCGGTGACCGCGACCACCGACGCCCAGGGCCGCTTCGAGGTCACCCTGCCGCACGGCACCTACGACGTGAACGCCACCCACCCCTCCCGCTGCCTCACCGGCGGCACCGCCAAGGCCACCGTCGCCGGGGACACCACCGTCGCGGTGAACCTGCCCGAGCGCACGGACGGCTACGGCTACGCCTGCGCCACCGCGGGCGACCGCCCGTACCAGGCGGGCAGCCGGCAGCTCGCGCTGACCGGCGACAACACCACCGAGCGGGTCGAGCTGCCCTTCCCGCTGCCGCTGTACGGGAAGACGTACGGGCAGGCGTGGATCGGGACCAACGGAACCGTCAGCTTCGGCGGCAACAACACCGGCGACATCAACGGGGACCTCCCGAGCACGGCCACGCCCAACGCGGCCCTCTACCCCTTCTGGGACGACCTGGTCGTCGGCGCGGCGGGCAGCGGCTCCGGCGTGTTCACGGCCGTCACCGGCACCGCCCCGCACCGCCAGTACGTGATCGAGTGGCGCGAGGTGGCCCACTGGTCGGCGCAGGCCGACAAGTTCTCCTTCTCGGCGGCGGTCGGCGAGGACGGCACCGTCACCTACTCCTACAAGGGGACGGGCGGCACCGGCATCAAGGGCGGCTCCACCGCCACCGTCGGCGTGGAGAACGCCACCGGCACCGACGCCTTCAAGTACTCCTTCAACACCCCGGTCATCACCGACGGCCTGTCCATCGCCTTCCGCACCACCAAGAGCGGCGTGGTGACGGGCCGTGTGCTCGACGCGAACGACGGCAACGGCATCGCGGGCGCCACGGTGAGCGTGGGCACGGGCGACGCGGTGGTCTCGGCGACCACGGCCGCGGACGGCGGATACGTCGTCCAGAGCCCGTCGGGCCGCACCTCCATCTCCCTGCAGGCACCGAACTACGAGGGGGTCACCGCGGCCCTGGAGGTCAAGGCCGCCGATGTGACGCCCGTGACGCAGTCGCTGCGGACGGGCAAGGTGACCGCGGCCGCGCCGGCCGTGGAGGTCGTCCTCCCGCCCGGCCAGCAGCGGACCCGGACCCTGGACCTGACCAACTCCGGCAAGGAGACGGCCTTCACGGTCTCCGAGGACGCCGCCTGGCTGACGGCCACCCCGGCAGGCGGAAACCTCCCGACCGGGGGCAAGGCGCCGGTCACCCTGGCGGTCGACACCACCGGCCTCGCCCCGGGCGCGGTCCTGACCGCCGACCTCAAGATCACCTCGGTGAGCGGGCGGACCCCGGTGCTCAGCGTCCCCGTCAAGATCGTCGTACCGCGCTACCAGGTCGCCCTCGACGCGGGCTCCTCGTCCGCGAGCACGGACTCCCTGGGCGACGGCTGGTCCCCCGACCGCAAGTACACGGCGGGCTCCTACGGCTACCAGGGCAACTCCACCGTCCAGTCCACCGGCCGCACCATCGCCGGCACGGACGAGCAGCGGCTGTTCCGCAGCGCGCGTGAGGGCATGTACGAGTACCGCTTCGACAACGTGCCGAACGGGACCTACACGGTGGAGCTGGGCTTCGCCGAGCTCTCCTCCACCAAGCCGAACAAGCGCGTCTTCGACGTCCTGGCCGAGGGCACGCAGGTCCTGCCCTCCCTGGACATCTCCCTGGAAGCGGGCACGTACAGGGCCCTGACCCGCACCTACACGGTCACGGTGACGGACGGGGTGCTGAACATCCGCTTCGTCACGCACGCCGGGTTCGGCAAGCCCCAGCTGAACACCCTGCGGGTGACCGACCGCCCCGACCGGCCGTAGCCCCGGTCCCGGCGTCCCCCGGCGGCGCGGTGACCGGCCCTGATGCCGGTCGCCGCGTCCGCCGGGGCATTCGGGTGGCCGGAGCCGCGACTCCGCCCCGACGCGCCGGGGGACCGGCGGGCGGCTGGCTAGCGTGGGCGACCATGACGCTCCTGAGCGACCAGGCCGAAGACATCCGGGCCCTGATGGGGCCCGCCGACCCCGGAGCGCTCTGGGCCGTCGGCGGGCCCGAGGGCGTCCAGGCGGCATCCGACACCGCGGCCGCCGCCGGCGACACCCTCTTCGACGTCGACGGACTGGCCACGATCCTCGCCCTCTGGCCCGCCATCGGAACCCTGGTCGACGAGGGCACGCTGCGCCTCCACACCCCCCTCACGGCCTACGCCACCCCACCGCCGAACGCCACGGGCACCGCGGCCGCGGCAAGCGCCCCCGGCGCCCTCACCGCCCACCACCTGCTCACGCACGCCGGGGGAAGCGCCGCCCTCACCCGCCTCGCCGAGGAGCTCTCCGGCAGCCCCCTCGCCGACCTGGCCGCCGCCCGCGTCTGGCGGCCCCTGGGAATGTCCCGCACCCACTACGCCGACGGCGCCCTCCGCGCGCCCGTCGCCGACCTGGTCCGGTTCCTGAGCCACCTCCTCGCCCCGGCGGACACCGGCTCCGGCGCCGGCGGAATCAGCCGTGCCTGGACGGCCGAGTCCCTCCGCATCCGGACCGGCGAGCTCACCCCGCCCCGCGGCCTGCTCTGGCACCCCACCCCCCACGGCGCCTGGTCCCACCACGCCCCGGGCCCCACCGGCCCGGCGCTCTGGATCTCCCCCCGCCACCACCGCTGGGCCCTCCTCCTCCCCACCACCCCCCACCCCCACCTCCGCACGTCCTTCCGCGACACGGCCTTCCCCCCGACGGGCCCCCGCTGAAAGATCCGGACCGCGAGCCGAGCGCGGGGCGGTAGATGCATTTGTGGGCCGAATCCGCGCAGCGGCCGAGTTCGCGGCGCATCTGATGGGACCCGTGCTTTCGGCTGGTGTCAGTGGTGGGGCTTAGGTTGGTCGGGTGCAGCTTCGCTACCAATATCGCGTCTACCCGACGCCCGGTCAGGCGACCAATGCCCGCCGGGTGTTCGGGTGCAAGCGCGTTATCTGGAACGATGCTCTGGCCCGGACCAGGTCGGTCAAGTCGTCGAACAAATTGCTGGGCAGCCCCGATCGACGGATCTCCGCGGGTCCGTACCTGCGGGTGCCGAAGAACCCGGACCTGTCCAGGGAGCTGATCACCGCGGCGAAGAAGACCGAGGAACGGGCTTGGCTGTCCGATGCCCCGGTCGGTGTGCTTCAACAGACGCTGCGGGACCTGGACAGGGCATGGGCGGCGCACGAGGACTCCAAAACCGGTAGACGCAAGGGTTCGAAGGTCGCGCCCCCGCGCTTCAAGTCGAGAAAGGACAACCGTCAGTCCGTCCGGTTCACCTCCTCCGATCGGTTCAAGATCTTGGACGGCGGCAAGTTGCGCCTGCCGAAGATCGGAGACGTCCGGGTGAAGTGGACCCGCGATCTCCCCTCCGTGCCGACGAGCGTGACACTGATCAAGGACCGGTCCGGCCGGTACTGGGCGTCGTTCGTGGTCGATACCGACCCTGCCGACGACGTATTGCCGCCTATCGACGGGGATCAGGGCATCGACCTGGGCCTGACCCGTTTCGCGGTCCTCGCCGACGGGTCGCACATCGCGTCGCCGAAGTACCTGCGCAGGGCGGAGAAGAAGCTGAAGAAGCGGCAGCGGGAACTGTCGCGGAAGAAGAAGGGCAGCAGCAACCGGGACAAGGCCCGGATCAAGATCGCCCGCGCTCACGCCCAGGTTGCCGATGCGCGCCGCAATTTCCATCACCAGTGGTCGCACAAACTGACGAGCGAGAACCAAGCCGTCTTCACCGAGACCCTGAACGTGCGTGGGATGATGCGCGGCCGCCTGGCCCGGAGCGTGCACGACGCGGGCTGGTCCCAGTTCGTCTCGTTCTGCGAGTACAAGGCGACCCGTCGCGGCCGGAACTTCGCAAAGGTTGCCCGGGACTTCCCCAGCTCGCAGATTTGCTCCGCATGCGGACACCGTGACGGCCCCAAGCCCCTCCACATCCGAGAGTGGACGTGCGGCAACTGTGGTTTGGTGCGCGACCGGGACTGGAACGCGGGAAAGAACGTTCGCTACGAGGGCCGCCGCGTCCTTGCGGCGGCAGAACCACCCACCCCCGGACCGGGGGCCCGACGCCGGTAACGGCGGCGGTAAACGCCTGCGGAGCGCACGTAAGACCAGGCAGCCGCCCGGCAGAGCGCGCAATCCCCACGGAGTGGGGAGGAACCAGGAACCCACCCGAGGCGAGGCGTCTCCCACGCGGGGGACCGCCCGCAGAGGGAAAAACCTCGCCCTTAAGGGCGAGGGAGGAGGTCAATCGGGGTACAACCGGTCCGGGCTCGTCGTCGCGCAGTGCCTGGTCGAGCGGGGGATGGCGGCGGACGAGGCCATTGCGCTCGTGCGGCGCCGGAGGTCTCCGTGGGCCCTGAACAACGAGGTCTTCACCGCTTACCTGGCCGCCGGGCTGGACGTCGCGGCCCTGCTCGTCGGGCTGGAGCCGGGGCAGTAGCCCCCGGGTGGCACTCGGGGCGCGGAGCGTGCGCGGGGGACGTACGGTGATGCCGATGTCACCGACCGTTGTAGTGCCGGCTGTGGAGGTCCGCGGATGCGTACGGTCCAAGGGGTCGCCCTCGACGGGCTCAGGGCCCGGGTCAGGGCCCTCGCGGAGCGGACCCGGCTGCCGGCGCGGGCCGCGGCGGGTGCGCCCGCGGGCCGCTACCGGCGGGGCGCCCCGGGATCCGGGGTGGTCGGCCGGGCCCGGGGCGAGGTGCCGCTCGCGGACGGCGGTCCGGCCGTGCCGGTGCTCGGCGCGGGGCGTCCCGGCTGGCGGACATCCGTAAGGGAATCGTTTCTGCATGCGGCCGCCCTGCTCCGGGCGCCCCGCCCCCGCCGCTCCCGCCCCGTGCGCACCTCCGCCGCGCTGCGTGCCCTGCGCGCCCGGCACGGCGGTGCGCCCGTCCTCCTGCG
This sequence comes from Streptomyces sp. NPDC057010, assembly GCF_042673805.1. Taxonomy (NCBI): domain Bacteria; kingdom Bacillati; phylum Actinomycetota; class Actinomycetes; order Kitasatosporales; family Streptomycetaceae; genus Streptomyces; species Streptomyces sp. NPDC057010. The sequence continues at coordinate 228,767 of NZ_JBHUSC010000001.1, forward strand.
CACGCGGACCGGCGAGCGGGTCCTCGTCCTCCTCGACCCGCGCGACGTGTGCCGCTTCTACGCCGAACCCGTGAGCCCGCAGCCGCGGATCGACGCCGAGGCGCTGGCCGCGACCGTCCTGGCGGCCGTGGCCGAGGAAGCTCCGCACTTGACCGCCTCCGGGACCCTCGACCCCGCGCGCGCCGACCGTGCCGTGGGGCGCGCCGCCCGGCGGATCGTGCTCGGCGACGCCGCCGCCGGGGACGGGGAACTGGCGGGCTGGCTCAGGCGTTCCCAGCCCGACGGAGCGGGGCCGGGGCTGCGCAAGGGTGCCCCGTACGACCTGGCCTGCTCCCGCATCCGGGAGTACGCGGGCCGGGCTGGCGCGGACACCCTCGTCGCGCGGGCCGACGCGACGGACCCCGCCGCCCAGGCCCGCCAGTGGCTGCTGGCCATGGACTCCCTCCCGGCCACCCTGCTGCGCACCCTGCTCCTGCTCGGCGCGCACCCGGCCGAGCAGGAGACGGCCGCCGCCGAAGCGGCTGCCGGGGCGGCGGGCGGCGGTGAACTGCCCAGGCTGCGGGCCTGCGTACGCGAATGCCTGCGGCTCTACCCGGTGGTGCCGGAGCTGATCCGGGTCACCCGCGACGAGACCGACTGGCGGGGCGTCCGCTGCCCGGCCGGGACCTCCGTGCTGTTGCCCGCCGCGTTCCACCAGCGCGACCCCGAACGGGTGCCGGCCGCGCACGTGTTCGTGCCCGGCCGGTGGAAGAACCCGGCCGCCGACCACGACACCCGGATGGCGCCCTTCGGGCACGGTGGCGGGCGCTGCCCGGGCGACGAACTCGGCTTGCTGGTGACGGCCGCGTTCTGCGCCGAGGTACTGCGGGGCCATCGCATCGGGACCACCCGCCCGGCCCTGGACCCGGTGGGGCCGCTGCCCACCACGCTCGACGCCCATGCCATCCGGCTGGGCCTCACCCGCCGGTGACGGGAAGCGCCTCCAACCCCGCCCTGATCCGACACTGCCCGAGACAACCCCCTGCCGAACCACGCGAGGATCCCCATGCCCGACGCCGCGACCGCCGCGTCCGCCGACGCTGACGTCGACCTGCTCGACGACCTGTGCCGCGCACTCGCCGAGGCCGCCGACGCGGTCGGCGAGGCCGCCCGTTACGCCTCCGGGCTGGCCCTCGGCGCCCGCCTGCCCGCGACGGCGCTCGCCCGGGGAGGCCGCCACCGGCTCGGCTGGCGCACCCTGCTCCGCACCCTCACCGACCCGGAGGGGCTCGGCTGGGCGCCGCGCGGCCGGGGCGGCGTGGCCCGGGCCGGCCGGCTCGCCGGGCTGCTGGCCGGCCGGGAGAGCCTCGCGATCAGCGTCGCCGTGTGCGGGCTCCGGACGCGGATCCGGGCCGTCAGCGCGAGCCGCCCCGAACTCCTCGAAGACGCCGGTGCGGCCGCGGTGCTCGACGCCGTCGCGGAGGGCAGGCAGGCCGAGGCGGCCCGCCTGTTCCGCGGCATCATGCGCGAGCGGGGCACCGAGCACGCCTTCGCCTTGTTGGCCCCTGCCTTCGCCGACATCCTGGCCTGGAAGGCCCTGACCGACGCGAACCCCTTCAACGACCATGCCGGCTGGCAGGTCGCCACGGGCCGGGCCGTGCCCGCCGAACCGCTCCTCGGGCTGGGCGCCGCCTTCTGGGCCTTCTGCGACCGCGGCCCGGGCCTGCCCGAAGGGTCGGCACCCTCAGTGGGGTCAGCCGAC